>DATAIB010000318.1:0-12713 GCA_036262855.1 Candidatus Limnocylindrales bacterium | reverse complement strand
TCGCCGGCCGCGGCGTCCACGTCGTCACGGTCAACGACTACCTCGCTCGCCGCGACCCGCAGTGGATGGGGCCGATCTTCCACTTCCTCGGCCTGTCGGTCGGGATGATCATCGGCCACCAGGCGGACGGCGGGCAGGCCTCGTACGTCTTCGAGCCCGGCTACCCGACGAACGACGAGCGGCTGCTGAACCTCCGCCCGGTGTCCCGCCGCGAGGCGTACGCAGCCGACGTGACGTACGGCACGAACAACGAGTTCGGCTTCGACTACCTGCGCGACAACATGGTCACGGACCTCAACGAGCGTGTGCAGCGCGAGCGCTACTTCGGCATCGTCGACGAGGTCGACAACATCCTCATCGACGAGGCCCGGACCCCGCTGATCATCAGCGGCCAGGCCGAGGAGTCGGGCGACCTCTACTACACGTTTGCGCGACTGGTTCCGCGGCTCCGCGAGCGCCGTGAGGACTGGGTCGAGGGCGACCCCGAGGATGGCGACTACTTCATCGACCTCAAGGACAAGGCCGTCAGCCCGACCGAGGAGGGCGTCGACCGCATCGAGAAGCTGCTCGGCGTCGAGAACCTCTACGACGCCGACCCGCGCTATGCCCGGCACTTCGAGCAGGCGCTGCGCGCGCATGCGCTGTACAAGCGCGACCGCGATTACATCGTCAAGGACGGCGAGATCATCATCGTCGACGAGTTCACCGGCCGGCAGATGCCAGGCCGGCGCTGGTCCGAGGGCCTGCACCAGGCGATCGAGGCCAAGGAGGGGCTGCGCGTCCAGCGCGAGTCCGTGACCATGGCCACGATCACGTTCCAGAACTACTTCCGCCTGTACGACAAGCTCGCCGGCATGACCGGCACGGCGATGACCGAGGCGGAGGAGCTCCACAAGATCTACAAGCTCGAGGTCGTCGCGATCCCGACCCATCGCCCGATGGTGCGCACGGACCAGACGGACCTCGTGTACCTCAACGAGAAGGCCAAGTTCAACGCGGTCATCGACGAGATCGAGGAGATGACCCAGGCCGGCCGACCGGTGCTCGTGGGCACGGTCACGGTCGAGAAGTCGGAGAAGCTGGGCGACCTGCTGAAGCGCCGGGGCATCAAGCACGAGGTCCTGAACGCGAAGTTCCACGAGAAGGAATCCGGCATCGTGGCCCAGGCGGGCCGCACGGGCGCCGTGACGATCGCAACGAACATGGCGGGCCGCGGCACGGACATCCTGCTCGGCGGCAACCCCGCCGGCCTCGCGTCGGAGCTGCTCCATCGCCGGGGCCTGAACCCGGCGGAGGTGGACAAGGAGACGTATGCGGCCGCCCTCGCCGAGGCGAAGGCGATCACCGAAGAGGACCACGACAAGGTGGTGGCGGCCGGCGGGCTCCACATCATCGGCACCGAGCGCCACGAGAGCCGGCGCATCGACAACCAGCTCCGCGGCCGCGCCGGCCGCCAGGGCGACCCAGGGTCGTCGCGCTTCTACCTCAGCCTCGACGACGACCTGATGAAGCGCTTCGCGTCGGACCGTGTCGCGTCGCTCATGGAGCGGATGGGCCTCGACGAGGACAACTACATCGAATCGGGGATCGTCGGCAAGACGATCGAGAGCGCCCAGACCCGCGTCGAAGGCTTCAACTTCGACATCCGCAAGCGCGTCGTCGAGTTCGACGACGTCATCAACAAGCAGCGCGAGACGATCTATGCCGAGCGCGACAAGGTCCTGCGCAACGAGGACCTGACCGAGACGATCCGCGCGTTCCTCGACGAGGACCTCGAGGAGATCGTCGCGCGCCACCTCGAGGGCGACGAGGTCACCGAGGAGAACCTCGCCGAGCTGCTCCTCGAGCTCCAGCGGATGGGCCTCGGGCCGGACCGCATCTCCCACGACGAGCTGATCGGGATGAAGTCCGCCCATGCGGTGAGCGAGCACGTCCGCGAGGTCGCGGACAAGCTGCTCGAGACGCGCGAGCAGGAGGTCGGGCCCGACGCGTGGGCGACGATCGAGCGGTTCGTCCTGCTTCGATCGATCGACACCCTGTGGGTCGAGCACCTCACCGAGCTCGACGACATGCGCCGCGGCATCGGGCTGCGCGGCTACTCGCAGCAGGACCCGCTCAACGAGTTCAAGAAGGAAGCCTTCGGCCTGTACGAGGAGCTGTCCGGGTTCATCCGGCACCAGGTCGCGAACACCATCTTCCGCGTCCAGATCCAGCCCCAGCAGCCGCCGCAGGGCGTCTTCCAGATGCAGGGTCCGGGCATGGCGGCGCCGGGCGCCGCGCGGTCGGGCGCCAACAGCATGGCGAAGCGAGTCGCGGGCACGTTCGCGGGGCCCGGCATTTCGGGCACGTCAGGTTCGACGCGGCCGCTCACGACGAGCGGTGGCGCGGGCGCCGGGACCGCGGTCGGTGGATCGAACGGGTCCAACGGCGGATCGAATGCGCGCGTTGCCGCAGGTGGCGCGCAGCAGGCGCGGCCGGGCTTCACGCCGACGGGCGACAAGATCGGGCGCAACGACGCGTGCTGGTGCGGATCGGGGCTCAAGTACAAGAAGTGTCACGGCCGGTAGGTCGCCGGCCCCTTCTCCAGACGACGGCGCTGCTCGTCGCGGGCGCCGCGCTCGGCGGCGCCGCACTCGTCGGCTACTTCTATCTCCAGATCACGATCCAGGGCGCCCGTGACGAACAGCGGCACGCCGATGCGATCGTCGTCCTCGGCGCCGCGCAGTTCGACGGCACGCCGGGCGGCGTATTCGAGGCTCGCCTGCAGCACGCGGTGGACCTGTACCACGCCGGCGTGGCCGACTACCTCGTCGTGACCGGCGGCAAGCTCCCGGGCGACCGAACGACCGAGGGCGCGACGGCGCGCAGGTGGGCCATCCAGCACGGCGTCCCGGCGTCCCACATCCTCGGCGAGTACGAGGGCCGCTCGACGCTCGAATCGCTCGAGGGGGTGCAGGTCATCTTCCGCGACCACGGCTTCCAGACCGGGGTGTTCGTCAGCGATCGAACGCACATGCTCCGGGTCCTGCGCATGGCGACGGATCTCCGGATCACGGGCTTCGGCTCGCCGACGACGACGAGCCCCACCGACCTCGAGCAAGGCCGCCGGATGCAGGCGATGGTCCACGAGATCGGCGGACTGCTCGCCTACTATCTCGGTGGCGGTCGGTTCATCGACGATGCCGCGACGGTTGCAAGCCCCTAGCGCGCCCGCCGAACGCCGCAATCTCCGCGGCTGCCCGGAGCCGCGATTTTTTCCCTCTTGAGACACGGAAACCCCGCCCGTATACTCCGGGCAACCCCCACGCGATGCCCAGCGCCCAGCCCCGGCGAATCGCGCCTGAGGCCGCGCAGCGCGTCGAGAATCGAATCCGTGCCGCCGCCGAAGAGAGGGATTCGTGAAGCAGGCTGAGGAAACGACCTTCGTCGACCTGATCGCCTGTGAACGTGACTGCCGCAACTGCAGCTATGCCGCGGCATTGGACTGCGACGGCAATTGCGGCGTCTGCCCGCATAACGGCTACTGTCCCTGCGTGAACCCCGTCGTCGTCCGGAGCAAGTCAGCCCTGCGGCTGATCGAGCTCCGTCCCATCCTCCTCCAGGACCTCCGGGTCCAGAGCAACTAGTGGACGCCGCGCGCGTCCGCGACCTGCTGGAGCGGATCCGGACGACCTCGGGGCGGCTTTGACCTCCCGGGCAAACAGGCTCGCCTGACCGAGCTCGACGCGCGCGCGTCGGAGCCGGGCTTCTGGGACGACAGCCGAGCCGCGCAGGACACCCTGCGCGAGGCCGACGGCCTCCGTGGCGATCTCGAGCTGTGGAACGGCCTCCTCGCGCGCGCGGATGACCTCGAGACGACCGTCGAGCTGGCCCAGGAAGCGGGCGACGCCGACCTCGAGGCCGAGGCGGACCGCGAGACGGACGCGCTCGAGGCGGAGTTCGCGCGACAGCGAACCGAGCTGCTCTTCTCCGGCGAATACGACGACCGCCCGGCCATCCTCTCCATCAGCGCCGGCGCCGGCGGCACCGAGGCGACGGACTGGGCCGAGATGCTGCTCCGGATGTACCTCCGGTGGGCCGAGCGGCACCGGTTCAAGACCGAGGTCATCGACCAGCAGGAAGGCGAGCAGGCCGGCCTCAAGAGCGTGTCGGTCGCGGTGAACGGCCGCGGCGCGTACGGCTGGCTGCGGGCTGAACGCGGGGTGCACCGGCTTGTCCGCATCTCGCCATTCGATTCGCAGAACCGCCGGCAGACGACGTTCGGGCTGGTCGAGGTCATGCCCGAACCGGACGAGGACGCGCCGATCGAGCTGAACTGGGACGAGATCCGCGTGGACACGTATCGCTCCCAGGGCGCGGGCGGCCAGCACGTGAACAAGACCGACTCCGCGGTCCGGCTCACGCACCTGCCCACCGGCATCGTTGCGCAATCCCAGAACGAGCGATCGCAGACCCAGAACAAGGAGACCGCGATCAAGGTCCTCACGGCCCGCCTCCTCGAACGCCAGCTCGAGGAGAAGGAGGAGGAGCTCCGGCGCCTCCGCGGCGAGCACGTCGAGGCCGGCTGGGGCAACCAGATCCGGAGCTACGTGCTGCACCCGTACCAGATGGTCAAGGACCTGCGGACCCAACAGGAGACATCGAACACGACGGCCGTGCTCGACGGCGACCTCGACGCGTTCATGCAGGCCGAGCTCGAGCGGCTGGCCACCGGCGGCGACGGGGAGTGACCGCCACCGCCGCCGGCATCACGATCCGGCAGGCGACCCTCGCCGACCTGCCCGACGCGCACCGCGTGTGGCGCGACGCGATCGACGCGTACACGGAGCGGCTCGGGTCCCAGCCGTTGCCCCGCGAGAACCCCGGCGTGATGCGACTGCACGCCCACTGCATCGCGACCGACCCGACGCGGTTCCAGGTGGCGGTTCGGATCAGCATCCGTGGCGAGGGCCGCGTCGTGGGCTTCGGGTCCGCGGTGGAGCGCGGGCCGCTGTGGTTCCTGTCGATGCTGTTCGTGGACCCGTCGGAGCAGGCGCGCGGGCTCGGCAAGGCGCTCCTCGGCGCGCTGCTCCCGCGCGACCTCGAGGGCCGGGTGCTGGCCACCTGCACGGATGCGGCCCAGCCGATCTCCAACGGCCTCTACGCGACGCTCGGCATCGCGCCACGGATGCCGATGTTCAACTGCGTCGGCTACCGCGATCCGGACTTCGAGTGGCCGGCCCTGCCCGACGGTGTCCGATCCGTCCATGTCGGCGACCATGCCACCTGGGCAGCGAGCCGCGAGCTCGCCGACTTCGACTCGGACCTCCTCGGCTTCGAGCACCCGCAGGACCACGCCTTCGTGGCGGCCGAGCCGCGCCACGCGTTCGCGCTCCGGAACGACGCGGGCGCGTTGCTGGGGTACGGGTACGCGGGCGAGATCGGCCGCCTCGGCCCGATCGCGGTCGCGGACCCCGCACTCCTCGCCCCGTTCCTCGGCGTCCTACTGCGCAGCGTGCAGCCGCGCGGCGCCTCGGCGGTGTGGATTCCGGGCGCAGCCGGCGCGGCCCTGTCGGCCGTCGTCCGATCCGGGCTGCGGATCGAGGGCTTCCCGGTCCTCGCGAGCTGGTCGCGCCAGTTCACTGACTTCCAACGGTACGTACCGATCTCCCCGGGACTGGTCTGATCGTCCCATAGTTGCCTTCGCGCACCGGGTGGTAAGGTCAAACGAGACGTCGTGCTGACCCAGACTCGATCCACCGACGCGACCACTGCTGCGGCCCCCCTCGACAACGGGCGCCCGCGGGCCGACACGCGCCGCCCGGTCCTCGTGCTCGAGGACGTCACCAAGACCTACCCGAACGGCCGTGACGCGCTGAAGGACGTCGACCTCGTCGTGCCCGAGGGCGACTTCGTGTTCCTCGTCGGCGCCTCGGGCGCGGGCAAGTCCACGCTCATGAAGCTGCTCATCCGCGACGAGCTCGCGACCCGGGGCACCGTGACGCTCGACGGCGACGACCTCTCGCGTATCCCCCGCCGCCGAGTTCCGCACGTGCGGCGCAAGGTCGGCATCGTGTTCCAGGACTTCAAGCTGCTGCCGAAGAAGAACGTGCGCGAGAACATCGGCTTCGCGCTCGAGGTCACGGGCACGCCGCGGCGGAAGATCAAGCCCGCCGTGGACCGCGTGCTCGCCCTCGTCGGGCTCGTCCAGCAGGCCGAGCAGTACCCGCACCAGCTCTCCGGCGGCGAGCAGCAGCGCACGGCGATCGCGCGCGCGCTCGTCCACGATCCCCGGATCGTCATCGCGGACGAGCCGACGGGCAACCTGGACCCGCTGATCTCGTGGGAGATCCTCCAGCTCCTGCTTCGGATCAACGAGCTCGGCGTGACGGTCCTCATGGCCACCCACGACGCAGACGTCGTCACGGCCCTTCGGAAGCGCGTCGTCGCGCTGGAGGAAGGCCGGATCGTCCGCGACGAGGTCGGTGGCGCCTACCACCGGGCCGGCTAGCGATGCTCTCCTTCCTCGCCTTCAGCATCCGACGCGCCTGGCAGGGCTTCTGGCGCAATGCCGCGATGAGCCTGGCCGCCACGGCGACGATGATGCTGATGCTCCTGCTGCTGGCGTCCTTCTGGATCGTCCAGGCCGGCTTCCTCGCCTCGCTCCGCTACGTCGAGGACAAGGTCGGCGTGGTCGCGGACCTGCACGACGACACCTCGCAGGCGGCGCTCGACGACCTCATGGGCCGCCTGAACGGGATGCCCGAGGTCCGCTCGATCGAGTACGTCTCGAAGGACGAGGCGCTCGCGCGGTACCGGGCGGATCGTGCCGCACAGGGCCAGCAGGACCTCACCCAGTACCTGCCGACGAACCCGCTGCCGGCGAGCATCGAGGTCAAGCTGCGCAACCCATCGGACTACACCACGATCGCGAGCCTGCTCGGTGCGGAGCCGATCGTGGCGACGGTCCAGAACATCGAAGACACGACCGAGCGCCTCACCGCGGTCACGAACTTCCTGCGCACGTTCGGCGTGCTGCTGCTCGTCGTCATCGGCGCGATCGTCCTGTTCATCGTGATCAACACGATTCGGCTCGCCGTGCTCGGCCGCTCCGAGGAGATCGAGGTGATGCGCCTCGTCGGCGCCTCGGATGCGTTCATCCGCTGGCCGTTCGTGTTCGAAGGCGCCCTCGTGGGCCTGTTCGGAGCGCTCGTGACGCTCGGGGTGCTGTTCGGCGCGTCGGAGCCGCTGTCGCGGTTCATGGTCGGCTTCTTCCAGATCCTGCCGATCAGCGTGGGCTCGATCTCGCGCGACGTCACGATCCTCGTGGTCGGGGCCGGGATCGGGCTCGGCGTCCTCGGCGCCTGGGTGTCCGTCCGGACGTACCTGATCCGCTGATCCGCTGATCCGGTCGCGCCCCGCAGGCGAACTCCTTCGTGACGGCCCCACGCACGGGACCGCGGTAGGCTTGCGCCCCGACCGGGCCCGCGGCGGGCGCACCTGAGAGGAACCTCGCAACCCATGCTCCCCAGCGATCCCGAGCAGGCGCCCGACGGCGCAACCCCCACCGACGCGGGCACCGCCGATGGACCACCCCCGACCGGCATCCTCGACGTTCCGGTCATGCCGGTCGTCCCGATCGCTCCCGCGGCCCCCGAGCGGCGGCGCGGCTGGGCATTCGCGGCGTCACTCGTCCTCGTCGCGATCATGGGCGGCGGCGCGCTCTTCATGTCCGGCTATTCCATCGGCCGGGACTCGGGGCGCGCCGGCAGCGGATCCGTCGACGAGACCACGGCGTGGAAGCCGTTCTGGGATGTCTATGACGCGGTCACGAACCGCTTCCCGCTCGCGCCGGTCGATCGGACGAAGCTCGTCGAGGGCGCGATCAAGGGCCTCGTCGATTCGCTGGGCGACCCGTACTCCACGTACCTGAGCCCGGACGACTACAAGGGCACGCTCGATGACATCTCCGGCACGTTCGAGGGCATCGGCGCGGAAATCGGCTCGGTCGACGACAACGGCAACGCGAGCGACTGCTCGACGTTCGGGCCCGGATGCCACATGGTCGTCATCGCCCCGATCGAGGGCTCGCCGGCCGAGTCGGCCGGGTTGCTCGCAGGCGACGTCATCACCCAGATCGACGGCGCGTCGCTGGACGGCCTGACCGCCGACCAGGCGCGGGACAAGGTTCGCGGCAAGGCCGGGACCACGGTCACGCTCCACGTCCTCCGATACGCCATCCCGCCTGCGGCAAGCGGCGCGCCCGCGACACCTGCGCCCGGCGCCACACCCAAGCCGCGCGAGCTGCTCAAGGAGCTCGACGTCACGATCACGCGGGCAAAGGTGCAGCGCCGCGAGGTGACGAGCCGCGTTCTGGCGAACGGGACGGTCGGCTACGTGTACCTCTCGGGTTTCTCCGACAACGGCGCCACGGAGACGAAGAAGGCGCTCCAGGGCTTCAAGGACAAGGGCATCAAGAAGATCGTGTTCGACCTGCGCGGCAATCCGGGCGGGTTCGTGGTCGATGCGCTGAACGTCGCGAGCCAGTTCATCGGGAGCGGCACGGTCTACTGGACCCAGGACGCGCAGGGTGCCCAGGTCGAGACCGACGCGACAAGCGGCGGCGTCGCGACGGATCCGTCGATCCAGGTCGTCGTCCTCATCGACAAGGGCTCCGCGTCCGCGTCCGAGATCGTGGCCGGCGCGCTCCAGGATCGCGGCCGCGCCAAGCTGATCGGCGAGACGTCCTACGGCAAGGGGACGGTCCAGGAGTGGATCGACCTCGGGTCGCTGGGCGGCGTGAAGCTGACCGTGAACAAGTGGCTGACACCGGACAAGCGCTGGATCCACCACATCGGGCTCACGCCGGACGTGCCGGTCACGGTGCCGGCGGACAACCCGCCCGGCGTCGATCCCGTGCTCGACAAGGCCCTCGAGGTGCTCGGCGCCACGGCATTCCTGCCCGGGGCACGCCTGCTCGCCGCCTGATCCCGCGATTCCGACCCGCGCGAGGCCGACGCATCGGCTCCTTGCGTAGCGCGCCGACTTCCGATACGGTGTCCGGGAACGAAAGGAGGTGATGTGCAGTGTCAGAACACGGTCGCTGCACCACCTCGCAGGAGATGGCCGTCTAGTCGGTCACTCGTTGCGGGTGGTGAAGCCGCAATGTCGAACGCCGGTCCTTCGGGACCGGCGTTCGTGCGTCCGGGACTAGAATTCGCGCTCCCATGGCCGAAGACAAGACGATCACCCTCAACCGCCGCGCCCGCCACGAGTTCGCGATCGACGACTCGATGGAAGCGGGCATCGTGCTGACCGGCACCGAGATCAAGTCGATCCGCGCCGGCAAGGTCAACCTGACCGACTCGTTCGCCCGGATCAACCGCGGCGAGGCGTGGCTCGTCGGCGCGCACATCGCGCCCTGGGAGGGCGGCAACCGCGAGAACCATGAGCCGAAGCGCGATCGGAAGCTGCTCCTGCACCGCGACCAGATCGATGAGCTGCTCGGGAAGACGAAGGCCAAGGGTCTGACGCTCGTGCCACTCAAGCTCTACATCACAGCTCGCGGGAAGGCCAAGCTCGAGCTGGGCATGGGCAAGGGCAAGAACCTGTATGACCGGCGACGGGAGATCGCCGCGCGCGATTCCAAGCGCGAGGTCGAGCGCGAGCTGGCGGAGTCCGGCCGCCGCTGACGGCCGAATGGCCTGTGCCGCCTTGCACAGTCAGGCGGCGACCTCCACCCGAGCCGACGCACCGGGCTGGGCGATGGCCCGCGGACTGATCCAGGCAGAACCTCAACTCGATCACCGGCATGCCGCCGGCACCGTGTTCGAGGTTCTCGAAGATGTTCCGCCGGCTCGCTGTCGCACTCATCATCCCCCTCCTCTTCCTGCTGGTCGTCGTACCCCCCGCCCTGGCGGCGACCGCCAGCCACGTGCAGCTCGATGGAACGCTCGAGCTCGTTCTGGGTGAGGATCTCGACTCCGGCACGGCCACGTACCAGTACCACCTGCGGACCGACCGCGAGACCCTTCGCCTGACGTTCGCCGGCGATGCACCGGAGGGATTCGTCAACGGCGCACGGGTGAGGGTGCAGGGCCACCGGTTCGGGGCGGCGACGCTCGCCGCCGACGGCGGGACGCCCGGCACGGCCGTGCTGGCGTCCGCGCCCACCTGGAATGGGCCGCGGCGTCTTGCGGTGGTGATGATCAACTTCTCCAACAACGCGACCAAGCCGTTCACCCGCAGCTACGTCAACGGCGTGATCTTCGCGAACCCCAACTCGGTGCGCGCCTACTTCGCCGAGGAATCCGGCGGGGCCGTCCAGCTGGCCGGGACCACCTTCGACTGGATGAAGATCCCGGTCTCGAACTCGACCTGCGACTTCGGTGCCTGGGAAGCGGCCGGCAAAGCCGGTCTCCAGGCGCGCGGCGTCGATCTTGCGAGCTACACCAACTTCATGTTCGTCTTTCCCCAGTCAAACGCATGCGCCTGGCGCGGCCTCGGCTACGTGCCTGGCCCGACGACCTGGCTCAACGGGACGCCAAGCCTCCGAACCGCCGCGCACGAGCTCGCGCATAACTTCGGCGTCCATCACGCCAGCACCCTGCGGTGCACGTCGAGCGGCGTCCGCGTGGCGCTGTCGACCACCTGCACCAGGTCGGAATACGGCGACCCGTTCACGACGATGGGTGCGGCCTCCACCCGCCACAACGACACGCTGGCGCGGGTCCAGATGGGCTACCTCCCGGCGTCCGCGACGCGGACGATCACGGCCAGCGGCACCTACACCATCACGAAGTCATTCGCGTTCTCCGGCGTGCGCGTCCTCGGCATCCCGCGAGGCGATGGGTCGTGGTTCTACCTCGACTACCGCCGGCCATATGGGACGTACTTCGACAACTACTCCAGCACGAGCGGCGCGGTGACGGGCGTCGCGGTCCGGCTCGCCAAGGGCTGGTCGACCATCACCCAGTCCGGCCTGATCGACATGGTGCCGTCGACGACGACCTTTGCGGACGCACCGCTCAAGAGCGGCCGCACGTTCAAGGACTACGCGAAGGGCATCACGATCACGGTCAGTTCGCTCACCACCTCGACGGCGACGGTCGTCATCAAGCTGCCGGCCGACACGGTCGCGCCCACGACCCCGGGGGCGCTGCACGCAACCGCGGTGACGACGACTTCCGTCGCGATGGCCTGGACGGCGGCGACCGACAACCGCGCAGTCGCGAGCTATCGGATCGCTCGCGGCGGGACCACGGTCGCGACCGTGCCGGCCGCCAGCACCTCCTGGACGGACGCAGCGCTCGTCGGCGCGACCAGCTACACGTGGACCGTCCGAGCCGTGGACGGCGCCGGCAATGCCGGGCCTGCCGCCACGATGACCGCGACCACGGCAACGCCCGACGCCGCACCCACGAGCGTGTCGAACGTCACGGCGACGATGTCCCCGACGACCGCCCGGATCACGTGGGGCGCCGCATCGGATGACCACGGCGTGACCGGCTACCGAGTCTGGCAGGACGGAGCCATCCTCGGCACCATCTCCGGCACCTCGCTCACGATCGACAGCCTGACGCCGGGTACCTCCTACACGTGGACGGTCCGCGCGGTCGACAGCATCGGCCAGCTCGGCGCCGCAGCGACGGTCCAGGCGACCACGACGCTGCCGGACACGACGGCTCCCACGAGCGTGCAGCTCACCGTGGCTCCCACGAACCACGGCTGGGCCACCATCAAGTGGACGGCGGCGACCGATGACGTCGCGGTGTCGGTGTACCGGGTCTATCGCGACGGCGCGCTCTACGCCACCGTCGATGCAACCACCACCAACCTGCGGGTCCAGACCGGGTCCACGTACACCGTGACCGCCGTCGACCGTGCAGCCAACGAAAGCCAGCAGTCGAACGAGGTGAAGGTCTGATGGGACGATCGATGCCCGGCAGGGGCCGGGCTCACCCGGCGACGAGCTCGACGATGTGGAGCCGGAGGCCCTCGGTGACGGCTTCGATCCGGGAGTGGACGCCGAGCTTGCCGCGGATGGCCTCGACGTGGCGCCGCACGGTGCCCTCGGCAATGCGGAGCTCGGCCGCGATCGCCCGCGTGCCATTGCCGTTCGCCAGGAGTCGCAGGATGGCAAGCTCCCGCGGCGTCAGCATGTCGTGGGGCGCACGGGTCGCAGCGGGCATCGCTCCATCGTCGGCACCGAGGGACCTGGCGATGCGGCCCAGCTGGGCCGGCGAGATGATCGGGCGGCCCACATGGGCGTCATGGACGGCGCGCACCACCGTGGAGAGATGCTCGCCCTTGCTCAGGTAGCCGATCGCACCCGCCTGGATCGACGCCAGGATCTCCGCCTGGTCGGCGTGGACCGCGAGCATCACGATCCGCGTGCGAGGCGAGCGGGCTCGGATCTCACGACACGCGTCCACGCCGGTGCCGTCCGGCAGCGTGACATCCACGAGCGCGACGTCGGGATGGCGGGTCATCGCGGTCGCCAGCTCGGCGAGCGAGGCAGCCGCCCCGACCACGTGCATGTCAACTTGCCGGTCCAGCGCGTCGGTGAGGGCCTCGCGCATGAGGGCGAGATCCTCGACCAGCAGCACATCGATCACGTCGTGGGGTTGGGTCGTCGTCGGGGGCACCGGACGAGTGCACCAGCGGTGGGATGGGCGGACAGGGGCCACACGGCCCGTGGGCCGGGGCCGCGAGGCCCGCGGCGGATGGCTCCT
>DATAIB010000317.1:0-4633 GCA_036262855.1 Candidatus Limnocylindrales bacterium | reverse complement strand
CTGCGCGATGACGCTCATCACGTGTGTGCCGTCCTTCGCGCCCGCGACGAGCGACGGATCGATCAGCGACGGGATGGTCGCCTCGAGCACCGGGTGCTCGCTGAACCGGCCGTACTTCGTCGCGTCGAAGGCGCGCTCCATGGCGTCGATGCCGGACGCGACGACGATGCGGCCGCGCAGCAGGGACTCGTCACCGCCCGCCGACGGGAACGTCGGGAGCCCGCGCAGCGCGAGGTTGACCTTGGCCACGACGCCGGGCGTCCGGATGTTGCCGGCACGCCACCCGAGCGACGGGCCGAGCTCGACCGGGTCGACAAGACCCACGAGCGTCCGCTTCGGATCCGCGCCCGACACGACCGCACGAGCCGCGATCTCCTCGCCCGACGCGAGGACGACACCCGTCGCGCGACCGTCCTTCGAGGTGACGTGCACCACCTCGGCGCCGGTTCGGATCTCCACGCCGTTGGCACGCGCCGCCGCCGCGAGAGCGTCCGACAGCGCGCCCGGCCCGCCCTTCGCGAACACCGTCTCGCCTGCCGCGCCGCCGTCGTTTCCCGCGCCGTCCTGCAGGAACATCGCGGCGGTCCCGGCCGACCACGGCCCCACGGCACCGAAGCGAACGCCTCGCCACGCGATGACGGCTCGCAGCGCGTCGTCGTCGAAGGCCTCGGCCACGAGGTCGGCGATCGCCATCGGCAGGATGCGCAAGACGGTGCGCGACCCGTCCCGACCAAGTCCCTTGAAGCTCCGCCCGAGCTTCAGCGCCCCGACCGCGTCCGCAAGACGCGGCGACTCGATGTCGGGCGGCGTCTGGCGCCCGAGGTCGTCGAGGAATCGCCCGATGGCCTTCGTCCGCGCGTCGAACGCTTCGTACGCATCGGCGTCATGCGTGTTGCGGGCGCGAAGGCCTGCGGCCGTCTTCTTCGCGTCGGCATGCAGGACGATCGCCGAGCCGTCGGCCTGGGGCGCGAAGACGCGCACGTCGGGCGCGGTGAGCGACAAACCGTGCCCCGTCAGCCCCAGGTCCTTCTGGACGGACGGCCGCAACCGACCGACCGTGTGTGCCAGCGCTGGGACTCGAATGCCCGCCACGAGCTCCGTCGTATCGGCGGCGCCACCCACGCGCTCGCGCCGCTCGAGCACCAGGGTGTTCAGGCCCGCGTTGCCCAGGTACGCCGCGGTGACGAGCGCGTTGTGGCCCGCGCCGATGATCACGGCGTCCCACTTCACTCGCGTGGTGCCTGGCGTCGTCATTCGTATGACCCAAATCGGCCGGAAATTTCTCTCTGTCCCGACCCATGACCGTCGGCTGCATACGAAGCCGCAACGAAGGCCGCCTCTGGGGCAGCCCCGCCCCCCGCGCCGGCGTCCCCGCCCCCCGCGCCGGCGCCGGCACCCACACGAGCGCCGGCACCCACACGAGCGCCCCCTCCAACGCGACCGCCCGCGCCCACACGAGCGCCCGACTCTCGTATGACGCCGACGGTCATCGCCGCCGACAACATTTCCGTAGCGCCCGAAATCGGGCATACGAACCGGCCGGCCGCGCCGCGGGGCGCAGCGCCGAGTGCGGCGGCAACGAGCCCGCTCACGCCTTCTTTCCCTTCGACTTGAGCAGCTCGAGCGCCGCGATCCGGCCGTTCGCGCCCATGATCCCGCCGCCAGGGTGCGTGGATGAGCCGCACATCCACAGCCCGCGGAGCGGCGTTCGGAAGCGCGCCCAGCCAGGGACGGGGCGGGAGAAGAACAGCTGCTCCAGCGAGAGCTCGCCCTGGAAGATGTTGCCCTCGGTCAGGCCGGTCGTCCGTTCGATGTCGAGCGGCGTCTGGACGTTCCGGAAGAGGATCTTCGACTTGAGGTCCGGCGCGAACTCGGAGATCCGGTTCACGACCGCGTCCCCGAACGCCTCGCGCTGGTTGTCCCAGCCGCCGAGCGAGGGATCGAGGTTGTACGGGGCGTACTGCACGAAGCACGACATGATGTGCTTGCCGGGCGGCGCCATCGACGGGTCGACCAGGGTCGGGATGATGATGTCGATGTACGGCTTCTTCGAGAACTGCCCGTACTTCGCGTCGTCGTACGCGCGCTCCATGTCGTCGATCGAGGGCGAGATCGAGATCGCGCCGCGCAGGTGCTCGCCTTCGCCCGGCAGCGCGGTGAAGTTCGGCAGCGCGTCGAGCGCCATGTTCACCTTGCCCGACGAGCCACGGAACTTGAAGCGCCGCACTTCGTTGGTGAACTCGTCGTCGAGCGCGCCGGGCTCGACGAGGTCGATGAACGTGCGGCGAACATCGACCGACGACAGGATCGAGTCTGCCAGGAGCTCCTCGCCACTCTCGAGGACGACGCCGGTGGCGCGATCGCCGCGGGTGAGGATCTTCGCGACCGGCGCCTCGAGTCGGATCTCGGCGCCCTGCGCCCGTGCCGCGCTCCCGATCGCGTTCGAGATGCCGCCCGTGCCGCCCTTGGGGATGCCCCAGGCGCGGAAGGCGCCATCGATCTCGCCCATGTAGTGGTGCAGCAGGACGTACGCAGTGCCGGGTGACTTGACGCCCTGGAACGTGCCGATGATCCCCGACGCCGACATTGTGGCCTTGAGCGGGTCCGTCTCGAACCACTGGCTCAGGAAGTCGTGCGCGGACATGGTCATGAGCTGCACGAAGACGGCCTGCTGTCGTTCGGTCAGCTTCTGGAAGCTGCGAAGAAGCCCGGCGAGCGGCAGGAGCGGCCGCGGGTCGATGGAGGCCGGGTCCGGCGGCACGATCGCGAGGATCGGCTTGATGAACCGCGCCATGTCGACCATGAGCGGCCCGTATTCCTCGTACGCCTCGGCGTCCATCTTCGACCAGCGCCGGAGCTCTCGGACCGTCCGACCGTGGTCGTTCACGCGCCACAGGTAGTCGCCCGTGCCGATGTCGTTCCCGTTGCCGTCCTTCGGGGGCTTCCGGCCCATGCCCTGCGGGACCGGGGTGAAGGTGCCGTCGAGCGGGAGGATGTCGAGGCCGTGTCGGGGGAGGTTCAGCTCGCGGATGATCTCCGGCCGGAGCAGCGAGACGACATACGAGAACACCGAGAAGCGAAAGCCGGGATACAGCTCTTCGGTGACCGCCGCGCCTCCGAGGACGTGCCGCTTCTCCAGCACGACGGTCTTCAGCCCCGCGCGCGCGAGATAGGCAGCGCTCACCAGGCCGTTGTGGCCGCCGCCGATCACGATCGCGTCATAGCGCTGGGGCAACAGGAACCTCCGCCCTCTCCCGTGGAACGGCTGCAACGGTACCCGACGGCCGGGTCCCGCCGCTCGGTGCGAGCCGGGCGACATGCGGGAAACCGCTGCAACGGTTCCGAGAGACACTCGAAACGCTGCCTCGGCGTTGTACGGGCCGCCGCGCCACCTCACTGGCCGAGGATGGTGGCAGCGGTCGCAAGCCATCAACAGGAGGTTTTCGCCGTGAACCAGAACGAGAAGGAAGGCCAGAGCTCGGGTCGCACCACGGGCGCCACGGGCAACCAGGCCGAGCAGCAGCAGAACCGCACCATCGAGGGCCAGGAGTCCGATCCGGGCAAGGTCTGGCAGGACAGCGACAAGGGCCAGGGCCAGTACATGGGCCAGGGCACCGCGAGCCAGGGCGGCTCGGGCCAGAGCGGCATGAGCGGTCAGGAGTCGAGCCAGGGCGGCGGATCCACCAGCCAGGGTCAGTACACCGGCGCGGGTGACACCCGCGTCGGGGGCAGCGACCCCGGCCACGGGACGTCGGGCCAGGATATGTCCGGCCAGGGCACGTACGGCCAGGGCGGATCGGGCAGCGACGCCGGCATCCGCGGTGGCTTCAACGAGACCCGTGGCAGCTCATCCGAGGACACGTCCGACGAGAGCACCGACCGAGCCGGCCAGGGCTGGGGCACCAGCTCCGACGAGGGCGGATCCTCGGGCAACAGCGGCTCGATGTAATCCGCCTCCTTCATCCCACGGCGCCCGCCGGTCTCCGGCGGGCGCCGTTTTTTGATGCCCGGCGCGGGCCTCGCCGCGACCGGCCGGCAGCCCTGGATCGGATGCAAGGCACTCGCAAGAACGGAGCATCGAGACACCGAAAAGCCACGGGAACGTCCACGCGACGATGGTCGCCACAGCAGCCCGCAATCGGGCAGGAGGTTCCAACCATGGCGGATCGAAGCAGTAACCAGGGCGGCCGCAGCAGCTCCCAGGGTGGGAGCAGCAACCAGCGCGGCAACCAGGGCGGTGGCTCCCAGGGTGGGAGCAGCAGCAACCGCGGCTTCGGGTCGATGAGCGACGACGAGCAGCGCCGCGCGTCCCAGAAGGGCGGCGAGACCAGCTCGCGCGAGCAGGGCCGTGACGATCAGGGCCAGTTCACCGGGTCGAGCCGGGGCGGGTCGCAGGGTGGCTCCGGCGGTTCCGGCGGGGCCGGCAGCTCATCCGGCGGCGGCAATCGCAGCGGCTCCGGCGGGTCCGGCGGGTCGGGAACCTCCGGCAACCCCGGCGGCTCGCGCAGCACCAGCAATTCGGGCGGCAGCGACCGCTAGCCAGTCCCTTCGCCCCTCTCTGCGGCGCCCGCCGGGTTTCCCGGCGGGCGCTTCTTCATGCCCGGGCTCGTTCGGTTCAGGCTCGGAGCGCGTA
>DATAIB010000316.1:0-8090 GCA_036262855.1 Candidatus Limnocylindrales bacterium | reverse complement strand
CGTGACGGCTTGTCGCCGGAGCGGCGCCCCTCGCCCGGCCCGATGCCGTAGGGCCGACGAAGCCGGACGTGCCACTCCCCTTCCCGAACCTCCAGCTCGCCGAGCTGGGTGGTGGAGAGCTTGGCAATCAGTGCCGGCAGGAGGTCGTCGGCGAGGCGTGCGATGGCCTCGTGGTCCGATCGGCGATTGGTCTCGGCGGCGGAGTGGCGGTCTGCGTTTGCCAACGATCAGACCTCCTCGCTTGCCGGCGGCTCGTCGCGCCGTGTGGGTCCCGACGGTGGCGTGCCCATCGACCAGCGCGTCGGGTCGAGCAGGTCGCGCAGGCGATCGCCGAGCCCTCGCGGAGCCGGTGGCGTCACGACGGTCGCGGCGACCTCAGTGTACGGGCCGAGCGCCCGATAGCGGCGATAGCGCGCGTCGACGAGCTCGTCGGGTGTCATCGCACCCAGGCGGTCGAGCTCCGAGATGATCACGCTGCGCAGCCGGCGGGCCGTTTCGCGCTTGTCGGCGTGGGCGCCCTCGCCGGGCTCCGCGACCACGCGATCGATGACGCCGAGCTCCAGCTGGTCCTGCGCGGACATCCGCATCGCCAGCGCGGCGGTGGGCGCCTCCTCGGCCGTGCGCCAGAGGATCGCGGCGCAGCCTTCGGGGGAGATCACGGAGTAGACCGCGTTCTCGAGTGCGATCACCGTGTCCCCGACGGCGATTGCCAGTGCGCCGCCAGACCCGCCCTCGCCGGTGATGATCGCGATGATCGGGGTGCGCAGGCGACTCATCAGCCCGATCGACCGGGCGATGGCCTCCGCGATGCCGCGCTCCTCCGACTCGGGACCAGGGTGGGCGCCCGGCACGTCGACGAAGGTCACGATCGGCAGGCCGAACCGCTCCGCGAGCTCGAACACGCGCATGCCCTTGCGGTAGCCCTCGGGGTGGGGCATGCCGAAGTTGCGCCGGATGTTCTCCTCGGTGTCCGCGCCCTTCTGCTGCCCCACGAACGCGATCCGTCGCCCATCGATCCGGGCGAAGCCCGCGACCATCGCCTCGTCGTCGCCGAAGGCTCGATCGCCATGGAGCTCGATGACCTCGTCGGCCATCTCGTCGAGCAGGTCCAGCGTTCGAGGTCGTGCCAGGTTGCGCGCGAGCTGGACGCGCTTCCACATCGCGGCCTTCGGGTCCAGCGCAGCGTCCCTGCCGTCCTTGCCATCCCTGCCGTCCTTGGCATCGCGGCCGTCGCGGCCGCGCAGTCGATCAACCATCGTGCTGCCCCTCGCTGGTCCCGATGGAGCCGTTGCCGTTCGAGCCGTTGCCACCGCCGACCACCGCGCCTGTCGCGGCATCGGCCACCGCACCCGCCGCCCCGACCACGACACCCGCCGCACCGGTCACTGCCGACGCGGCGCCACCGACGACCGTCGACAGCAGCGCCCCGATCGGGCTCAGGGCCGAGCGCTGGTCGACCTCGAGGATCTCGGCCGGGCGCATGAACCGAAGCAGCGCCGCGATCTCGCCGCGGAGTGCGCGCCGGTGGACGACCCGGTCGACGAACCCGTGCTCGAACAGGAACTCGCTGCGCTGGAAGCCGGGCGGCAGCTCCTGCGAGATCGTGCCCGCCGAGACGCGCGCGCCCGCAAAGCCGATGAGGGCGTCCGGCTCGGCCAGGTTCACGTCGCCGAGGACCGCGTAGGAGGCGAAGACGCCGCCCGTCGTGGGGTCGCTCATGACGCTCACGTACGGCACGCGCGCTGCCTTGAGGCGCTCGAGCACGGAGCACGTCTTCGCAAGCTGCATGAGCGCGAGCGTGCCCTCCTGCATGCGCGCGCCGCCCGACGCGGACACGACGACCAGCGGCACGCGATTGATGAGCGCGTCCTCTGCCGCGCGGGTCACCTTCTCGCCGACGACGGCGCCCATCGAGCCGCCCATGAACCCGAAGTCCATGACGCAGATGGACACCGGGATCCCTTCCATCGCACCGAGCCCGCGCACGGCCGCGTCCCGCAGACCCGTCTGGCTCTGCGCGGTCGCGACGCGCTCCGGGTACGGCTTGGAGTCGACGAACCCGAGCGGATCGACTGACTGGAGCCCCGCGTCGCGCTCCTGGAACGTGCCGGGATCGAGCAGCATCGCGAGCCGCGCCGTCGCGGAGAGACGGAAATGGTGGTCGCAGGTCGGGCAGATCCGGTCCGACTTCTCGAGCTGCTTGTTGAACAGCATCTCGGAGCAGGACGGGCATTTCGTCCACAGGTCGGGTGGATACGCGTCGCGGCGCGGGCGGAAGGACGGCAGCTTGATCGGCATCGGTCGCTCCTCCCTACGTCCTGCGGAGCTCGTGGGCCGCGCGGATCGCGCGCGCCATCGGGGATGTTCGGCGGCGCCACGCGAGCCAGGCGCCGGCGAGGCTCAGGGCGGAGGCGGCCACCGCGCCGCCGATCAGCACCTGCCGGCCGGGTCGCTCCTCATCCTCGAGGACGATGAGCGGGTCCGGGGTCGCCGACGGATTGCGCCGGAACGGGACGACGGACGCACCCCCGGCAGCGGCGGCCAACGGCAACCGCATGGAGGCGGCCACCTCGGCGAGACGGAGGGCGAGGCGCTCCTCGAACCGGAACGAGGGGTGGAAGCGGGGCATCTCGGTCGCGAGGCGTCGCGAGATCGCGCGCACCGCGGCACCCACCTCTGAGCCGGGGTCGCCCAGCAGCGCATCGGGACGCGGCTGGACCGTGAGCAGGGAGTCGAGGTAGCGGTCCGTGATCAGCGCCTCGACCTCGCCATGCTCGGCGGGCCCGTGGCCGGCAAGGCTCACGTCGGCTCGTCGGCGCCCAGGTCCTTCGCGACGCTCTTGAGCGCGCGATGGATCAGGACTCGCACCGTGCCCTCGGACTTGCCCAGGACACCCGCGATCTCCGCGGTGCTGAGCTCGTCGACGAACCGCAGGACCATCGCCTGGCGGCGTTCGCCGGGCAACCGCCCGACGGCTCGCCACGCCTCGCGCGCCTGGTCGCGCCGGACCGCTTCCTCCTCGACGTTCAGTGGGTCGGACACGATCGAGGCCGTCGTCGCACCGATCGGCTCGGTGGGCCGTCGCCGGTAGCGGCGACGCTCCCCCGCCACCTCGTTGCGCGCGATCTGGAAGAGCCAGACCCGGAACGTGGATGCGCCCTCGCCATCGGCGGGGCGGGCACGCTCCTCGAACCGGTCGAGGTTGGTGAGCGCCGAGACGAAGGTCGCCTCGGTGGCGTCCTCGGCGGCATGGTGGTCGCCGAGCTCGTAATAGGCGTAGGAGTACACGCGGGCGAGGTACCTGCGATAGAGGGCATCGAACTTGGCCGGATCAGCCTTCGCGGCCTGGACCAGCGGGCGGTCCTGGTCGAGATGGGCGAGCCGGGGGACGGCGTCCTTCGCCGCGCCCGATCTCCACAATGCCCGCCGCGCCAATTCGTTACACCTCGGCCAGGCGAAGGTGGCGAATCTCGCCGACCGTGATGGCCCGCGCCGGGCGTTCGCCCAGCAGCGATTCGATCACGAGGGCGCCCGATTCGGGATCGACGTCGACGGCTCGCACGGTTTCCGAGGACCCGTCCGGGCGCTCGACGCGGACGACGGTGCCGTTCGTCAGCTGCCGGCCCCGCCAGGCGTCGGCGGGAAAGTCGCCGCGACGGACCATCTCGACGAGCGGGCCGAGCCGCATCGCGAACGTCTCGAGGAGTCCATTCGTGGTGGCCCGCGCGCCCGGTGCGAGATCGCGCAACGACGTCATGTCCGCGGCCAGGTCCGGGGGGAATGCCGCCGCATCCCAGTCGACGTTGACGCCGATCCCGATCACCGTCGTCGGGTCGTCCGTGCCGGCGCCGTGCGTCTCACCGAGCACGCCGGCGAGCTTGCGCACGTGGCCGTCGGGGTCGGAGACGACGAGGTCATTCGGCCACTTCAGGCGGACGGCGCCCTCTGGGAGCTGGGCGACCTGCTCGGCGGCCTTCGCCATCGCGAGCGACACGATCGCCGCGAGCCGCCACTGCGCCGCCGGCTCCAGGTACGTCGGTCGGAAGCCGAGCGATGCGAGGAGCGCCGCGCCCTTCGGCGCCGTCCAGGTTCGGCCGTTTCGACCGCGGCCCGCCGTCTGCTCATCGGCCACTGCGAGGCACACCTCGGGCGTCTCGTCGGCCAGCCAGCCCGCGACGACGTCGTTGGTCGAGCCGACCGAATCGAACCGCTCGACGCGGGACAGCCACGCCGTCACGCGCCGGCGACCGCCTGCGCATCGACCGGGTCCGGCCGTTCCAGCTCGAACGCCCCGTGCAGCGCATCGAGCGCGGCCTTCAGCTGCGCCTCCTCGATGACGCAGGTGATGCGCACCTCGGACGTCGAGATCATCTCGATGTTCACGCTCGCGTCGGCCAGCGTGCCGAACATGCGCGCCGCGTAGCCGGGCGCGTTGTGCAGGCCGGCGCCGATGATCGACACCTTCGCGACCGTCGGGTCCGTCGTGATGCCGCGCGCGCCCATCTCCTCGACGACGGGCCGGAGGACCTTCTCGGCTCGCGCGAGCTCGACCCGCGGGACGGTGAACGAGATGTCCGTCGCGCCGTCGTGGCCCACGTTCTGGACGATCATGTCGACGATCACGCCGGCGTCCGCGAGCGGCCCGAACACGCTGCGCGCGATCCCGGGCCGGTCGGGCACGGACAGCACCGTGACCTTGGCCACGTTGCGATCGTGCGCGAGCCCCCGGACCTTGTTGCGCTGTTCCACGAGCGGATCCTCCCTGATCAGCGTACCGGGCGAATCCTCGAATGAGCTGAGGACCTCGATCTCGACGTCGTTGACCCACCCAAGCTCGACCGCGCGGACCTGCATGACCTGCGCGCCCTGCTGCGCGAGCTCGAGCATCTCCTCGTAGCCGATCGTGGCGAGCTGGCGGGCGGCGGGCACGAGGCGCGGGTCGGCCGTGTAGATGCCCTTGACGTCCGTGAAGATCTGGCACCGGTCGGCTCGCAGCGCTGCGGCGAGCGCCACGGCCGTGGTGTCCGAGCCGCCGCGGCCCAGCGTGGTGGTTTCGCCCGGGCCCCCGTCGTCTGCCGACCCGTGCCGCTGGCCCTGGAAGCCGGCGACGATCACCACGTTGCCGTTGTCGATCTCGGCGCGAACGCGGCGCGGCTCCACGTTCGCGATGCGCGCGCGACCGTGGGACGCATCCGTGGTGATGCCGGCCTGGGCGCCGGTCAGGGAGATCGCCGGGACGCCAAGCGCGTGGAGGGCCATCGACACGAGCGTGGCTGACTGGTGCTCGCCGGTCGCGAGCAGCATGTCCAGCTCACGCGGGTTCGGGTCGTCGGTGATTGCGGCCGCGAGCTGGAGCAGCTCGTCCGTCGTGTCGCCCATCGCAGAGACCACGACGACGAGCTCGTTGCCGGCTTCGCGCGCCCGTGCGATCCGCTGGGCAACCCTGCGGATCCGTGCCGCGTCGCCGACCGACGATCCCCCGAACTTCTGCACGACGAGCTGGGGCGCGTGCGTGGATTGGCCTGACATCGGCCGCGGATCATACCGAACCGGTCCGGCGTGTCCGGTTCACGGCCGCCCGGGCTCGGTGGGCGCGCGAGATTGACTGGGAGCCAATAGTCCGAACCGAAGGACCGTCCGGTGGGGGTCCGACGCGGCCCTGGACGCGGTCCGTTGACTGGGAGTCAACGAAACCGCCGCTTCGGCCCCGGATCCCGCCTCGTGGGCGGTTTCGCGCGGATTTGTTGACTGTCAGTCAAACGCCCGGCGTCGGCGCGAGGCATCACGAGCGATCATTGCGAAAACGCCTCGACCCTGGAGGACCCGCGCGACCATGTGCACCACCCCCGAGAGCCACCCGCCCATCGAGCCGATCAGCGGCGCGAGCGTCGACGCCCAGGCGCTCAAGCTGAAGAGCGAGGACGGCGCGACGTTCCGCGCGTTCCTCGCCCGGCCGCAGCAGTCCACGGGAGCGGGAATCGTGATCCTGCCGGACGTGCGCGGGCTCGTGCCGTTCTTCGAGGAGCTGGCGATGCGCTTCGCGGAGCGGGGCATCGACGCGATCGCGATCGACTACTTCGGCCGCACCGCCGGGGCCGATGCCCGCGACCCGGACTGGGAGTACAGCAAGCACGTCGAGCAGGTCCAATGGACCGCCATCCAGGGCGACATCCGGACTGCGGTGAAGCACCTCCGCGGCCTCGATCGGGCCGCCCGCTCGATCTTCACCACCGGGTTCTGCATGGGCGGCCGGCTGGCCTCGCTGTCGGCGACGATCGGCCTCGGGCTGGCAGGCGCCATTCCCTTCTACGGCTGGCCGACCGGCCAGGGTCGCGGGGGCATGCCGGCGCCCGCGGACGTCGCGTCGAAGATCGAATGCGACCTCCTGATCATCTACGGCGGCGCCGACCACGGGATCACGAAGGACGTCCGCGACACCTACGACAAGGCTCTCGACAAGGCCGGCGTCCACCACGAGACCATCGTCTATGACGGCGCCCCGCACAGCTTCTTCGATCGAACCGCCGAGGAGCACGCCGAGGCGTCCGCCGATGCGTGGGACAAGACGCTCGGGTTCATTCGGAAGCACACGCAGGGCCGCCCGATCGCGGGCTGAGCCCCGCGGCCGCAGCGGCCCCGCGCCGCCGAGGCCCCGCGCGCGGCGCGATCAGAAGAGGCGGCGAAACAGCACGGCGAGGACGACGACCACCACCACGATCGAAATCGGGAACCACGGGCCGGGCAACGCCGCCTGCCACGCGGCGATCACCGAGTTGAAGGCGACGCTCAGGGCGTGGACCGCGCCGCCCACCATCCCGCTGACGTTCTGCCCGATCGCACTGACGAAATCCCCCACGGCGTCAGTGTCGGGCCGCGGTCAACTGCCCGCTACGGTTGGACGTCGACGGCGTTGACGCGCCACGTACCGCCCGGTTGGACGAGGAGCTGCACGAACAGCCGATGGTCGCCGTTGGGCGCGATCGTGCCCCCGCCCTGGATGGTCACGAGCATCGCGAAGTCGACTTCGGGCGCGTTCCCGGCGGATGGCTGGCGAATGAGCTGCGAATAACCGATCAGACGCGGTTGATCGCAGAAGGGCTCTTGGAACGCTAGGGCGTCCTCCGTCATCAGGGTTCGCGCCATGGCGCAGTCGCCGTGGACGAGCGCCTGCAGGTAGTCGGTGACGACCTCCACCGGGTCCGAGTTCGCCGGCGCAGTGGTGTTCGCAGGCGACGCCTGGCACGCGGCGAAGAGGAGTCCGGTCATGAGAACGACGGAGATCTTCCGCATCGCTGCGTGGACGGCGCGCGCCGGCCGGGTGTTGCGCGTCGAGCTCAGCCCTTCGGCAGGTCGACGCCCTTCGACAGGCCCTTGGCCTCGGCATAGTCCCACGAGTCGATGAGCGGCGGCGTGATGCCGAGGCCGGTCAGCGCCGTGCAGATCTGGCTTCGGTGATCCGTGCCGTGATGGAGCACCTGGCCGAGTCGAACGCCGAGGGGCGCGTGGAACTCGAAGCCGTCGCCGTGCTCGACGACGTCCAGGTCGGGGTCCACCGCCGTATCGAGGTAGGTGGCGTAGGCCGCCTCGTGCTGCTTCGAGAACGCAGAGAGCTCCTCCACGGAGAAGCGGGAGTTTTCGTCGATGTAGACGAACTCATCCCTGCCGGTCAGAACGCGGAGGTAGAACGCGTCGGCATCGACGAGGTGGTGGAGGATCGCGATGATCGGGCCGTAGGTGCCCGGCACCGGCGCCATGAGCTGCGCCGAGCCGAGGCCGCCGCACGCCTCGAAGATGCGCTCGTTTGCCCAGGCGTGGTGGGCGAATGCGTGCGTGAGGATCGATTTGGTCATGCGTCCGAGCCTACCGCGTCGGGCCGTCCATCGACCGCTATTGCGGGCACTCGCTCGGGTCATGGACGGCGGGTGTTTCCGATGGGCCAGGCGAGTTGCCGATCCAGATGGTGACGTGACCGCACGACGGACCGGGATCGAAGTCCCACGCCCCGGATCCGCCGGTTGGCCGCCACTCGCCGAGTCGCGTGCCCTGCTCGGTCGACAGGACGACCACCGTCGGCGCCCCGCCAAAGGTCG
>DATAIB010000315.1:0-4835 GCA_036262855.1 Candidatus Limnocylindrales bacterium | reverse complement strand
GGGTCGTGCTGGCCGTCGCCATCGAGCGTGATGACCGCTTCGAACCCCTGCTCCAGCGCCGCCCTGAACCCGGCGCGGAGCGCCGCGCCCTTGCCCTGGTTCGGGGATTGCCGGATCACGCTCGCGCCGGCGGCCTCGGCGACGGCCGCCGTGTCATCCGATGACCCGTCATCAACCACGAGGACCGCCACGGAGCGCTTCGCGCCCTCGACGACGGCACGAATCCGCGCCGATTCGTTGTGCGCGGGGATGAGCGCGACCAACCGCTGCTCGAGGCCGGGCGTCAACGCGCTTGCCGGCACTGCTGCACTCGCCGGCAGGGCTGCAGGTGCCGGCACGGCCGGAGTTGCCGGCACGGCTGGAGTTGCCGGCACGGCCGGAGTTGCCGGCACGGACGCCCGAGTGCCCTCCCGCCGGGTCATGGGCCGCCCGGCCGCCGCCGGCGCAAGCCCATCCAGACAAGCGCCAGGCTTCCCAGCACGATCGCGGCCGCGCCGAGGACCACCGCCTGGCCGGCGAAGGTGGCGGCCTGATCGTCTGCGGCCGGATCGTCCGGCAGTGACGGCACCGGCCCGACCGATGCGGCCGGCGCGGCCGTGGGAGCCGCGCTGGGCGACGGCGTGGCGAGCGGCGGAAGGCTGACCGGCGGCGGGAGGCTCGCGGCGTTCGCCGATGGGCTGGGCGAGGGGATGCCGGCGGACGGCGCCGCGGTGTTCTTCGGCGGTGCCGAGGTCGGCTTGGCGGTCGGCGGCGGCACGACGGTCGTGGTGAAGTGCGCCCAGAGGTACTCGCGCGTCGTCAGCCCGGATTCGTGGATCTGCGCCGCGAGCTCCCGGCCGACGTACCGGAAGTGCCACGGCTCGTACGAGTAGCACGTGCGCTTGATGTCGCCCTTCGGGTAGCTCATCACCCAGCCGTATTCCCAGGCGTGCGCGGCCATCCACAGTCCGGCGGGCGTGGATTCCCAGTCGGTATGGAGGGTGAGCGGCGTGGGCGGGTCGCTGCGGAAGTCGATCGCGAGGCCGAGCTGGTGCTCGGAGTGGCCGGGCCGCGCGGAGACCTTGAGCGCCTCCTTGTACCCGAGGTTCGCGACCCAGCCGTCGAACACCGCCTGCTGCTCCGCGTAGCTTCGATACGAGCTCTGGACGCCGATGGGGGAGCCCGCCGCTCGGGCCGCGTCGGCCATCGCCCGCAGGTCATCGACCGCGATCGCCCGGATCGTCTTCTTGCTCCCGGCAAGGCCCGCCTCGGTGACGGGCACGAGATCGGGCGGAACGTAGCCTTTCGTGACCCGCAGGATCGTGTCGACGAGCGTGTGCTGCCAGTCGCTGTAGCCGCGTGGGCTGGTCAGGATGTCGTCGTAGCGGCACGTCGGCAGGTCGCCCATGGCGCGAACGCTCGCGCCGCCGCCGCCCAGCGGGCCGAGGAGGAGCAGCGCGAGCACGGCGAACGCTGCCGCCACCGAGGCGAGGCGAGTCATGGAACGGCGAGGGTACACCGGGGCTTCGAACCGGCCCCCTGATGGGCCCGGTCCGGCCCTCGGAGCACCGCGGCTACCATCGCGTCGATGTCGAAGACCGAGCAGCCGGCCCCGCGCACCGTCGTCGTCGATGGCCGCACGTTCGAGCGCGTGCCGATCCGCACGCCCGTCCTGACCGCGCGGGACGACATCCCGACCGCGATCCGCGACAACGCCGGCCCGCTGCTGCGACCCGGCGACACCGTGGTCCTGTCGGAGTCCGCGGTCGCGATCATGCAGGGCCGCGCCCGTGACTGGCGCACGATCCACCCGAGCCGGTTCGCCCGCTTCCTGTCCTCGCGGGTGCTCAAGACGAGCTATGGCACGGGGCTTCGAAGCCCATACGCGATGCAGTACGCGATCGAGCTGTGCGGGCTGTGGCGGATCCTGCTCGCGCTCCCGGCACACGTGCTCGGGCGGTTGCTGCGCAAGAAGGGCTGGTTCTACCTGGTCGCCGGGCTGAACGCGCGGATGATGGACGCCGAGCACACGATGGGCATCAAGGAGTTCTACGAGTGCTGCATCCCGGCGCCCGCCGACCCGCCGGGCACCGTGAAGGCGCTCAAGGCCGCGACCGGCTACGACATCGCGATCTGTGACATCAACGACATCAACCCGGCGTGGTGCGTCGCGACGACCCTGGACAAGGAGCGCAAGCGCCTCCTGGAGCGCTCCTTCGACGACAACCCGCTGGGCCAGACCGACGAGCAGACCCCGATCGGCATCTGGCGCGAGGTCGCGCCCGCCTGATCAGTCCAGCTCCAGCGGGAGCTGGGATCCCTTCTTCGGCGCTGGCTCGGTGGCGCGCGCCGCGCGCCGCGCCTTCGGGCCCGCCACGCCTTCCGCGAGCAGCGGCTCACCGATCCGCTGGGCGAGCAGCTCGGCGATCGGCCACCAGTTGAACGCGTCCGTCACCTGTGACGCCGGGATCGTCACGAGGCGTTCCGCGGCGATGAGGCCGGGCAGACGTTCATCGAGGATCGCTTCCACCGTGTCGCGGAACTCGTCGTTCGTCGATCGGACGCCGTCGGCGCGAAGCACGATGTCGGGCAGCAGCCGGACCGCCAGGTCGTACGTCTGCGACCAGCGTCGAACGAGCGGCTCGACGTCGAACGGGTCATCGCCAGCGCAGGCGCGCAGGTAGTAGGCGAAGTTGTCCATCACGCCGCGATCGAGGACGAGCACGTCCGCCTTGGGCGCGAGCTCGAGCTCCTGGCGGATCTGGGAGACCAGGACCCAGAGCTGGGCCTCGCCGGTGGCGCCCTCGTTGAAGCCGAGCGGGTTGTCGCGCACGACCTCGCGCCCGTACTCGACGGACCGGCCCGCACGCTGGACCACGCTGGCGAAGCCGTGCGCCGCGGTGGTCTTCCGGATCCCGTGGGACCCGATGAACGCGATCTTTGCGTGTCGCGACCAGCTCATGCGGGTGCCACGTCACGCACGGAGCAGCGAGTACTCGCCGTTGTATCGGACGCCCAGCAGGTTGTTGAACAGGTTCAGCATGTTGATGTAGCCGATCAGGAAGCTGAGCTCGACGAGCTCGGGATCGGTGAAGTGCTCGTGCAGCTGCGCCTGGACCGCCGACGGCACGTTGTTCGAGTCGTGCATGGCGGCGCGCGTGTACTCGATCGCGAGGCGCTCTCGCGGCTCGAGACCCGCCGGCTCGGCAATGACCCGCAGCGGCTCGTCGACGATGTCCGCGATGTCGACGAGGTCGCAGTGCGAGCTCGTGCAGAACTGGCACTCGTTCGTCTGCGACGCCGTGATGATCACGAGCTCCTTGACCCGCCGCTCCAGCACGCCGCCGGGGTAGACGGAGTTCCCGAACCCGGCGAACGCGCGCAGGATCTCCGGCCGGAGGCACATCGCCTGGAGCATCTCGACCGGCGGCTGCCCGCGCTCCCAGAGCCCGCGGCTCTCGTCGAACGACGGGTCATCCTTGACCGCCTCGAACGCGGCGCGGATCTGCTCCGGGCTGACGGTGACGCGCATTCGACGGGCTCCTCGCGGCTCGCTGGCACCTAGACTGCGGCCGATGGTCGCACACCCGCGGAGCCCGGCATGATCCTCGTCCCGTGGCTGCTGCTCCTGCACGTCCTCGCGGCGCTGATCGCGATCGGGCCGAACTTCGCCTACGCGACGATCCGGGGGATGGGCCGCAGGGAACCTCAGCACGCGAACTTCGCGACGCGCGTCTCGCATGAGATCTCGGACCGGCTGGTGTACCCAGTGGGCCTCGTGATCCCGATCACGGGCGTCGCGATGATCCTTGTCGCCGGCATCGACCTGACGAGCCGCGTGTTCTGGTGGCTTGACCTCGCGATCGTGCTCTACGCCGGCGTCTACCTGTACTCGTTCTTCGTCCAGCGCAGGATCGTGGGGCGGATCATCGAGCTGACCTCGGCCCCGATGCCGAACGGGCCGCCGCCCGAGCTGCCACCGCTCGCGGTCCGCGCCCAGCGCGGCGGCACCGCCATGCTCATCCTGCTCGTCATCGTGGTCGGGCTCATGGTCGTGAAGCCGTCGATCTGAGGGTTTCGGCGCAGCTGGTCGCGTTCGTCAGCCGCGGCTCGCACCAGCGGCGAGGATCGCCTTGACCTCGAAGGGCGAGGCCGTCGGGTACGTGGCGCGAATCTTCGCGGCCAGCCCGGCGATCTGCGGCGTCGCGAAGCTGTTGCCCGTCGCGACGATCTCGCGACCTTCGCGCCACGCCACCGGGACGTCGACGCCCCACGCGCCGAACTCGACCGGTGGGTTCGGGTTGTAGAACCAGGTCAGCGGGTCGGGGATGTCGTGCGCGGCGACGCTCACGACGGACGCGTAGAGCGAGGGATAGCTCGCCTGCCCGGGGTAGTTGCTCGCCGCGCACACGAGCAGCGTGTTCGCGAAGTACGCCTGGTCGACGAGGTCGTGGAACGTGGCGTACAAGTCTTCGCTCCGCGACGAGAGGCTGAGGTTCGCGACCTGGACTCCCTGCTGGAGCACCCAGTCGAGGCCGTAGGCGAACGCCAGACCCTTGGTCCGGTTGTTCTTGCCGAGCACGCGCACGGAGACGAGGTCGGCATCCGGCACGAGCGCGTGGATGATGCCGGCGCACGCCGTTCCGTGGCCGACGACATCGACCGGTTCCTCATCGTGGATCTGGGCCGTGTCACCGTCCAGCTCGACCCGAACGGACCGAACGAGCTTGCCGCCGACCGCCTCGTGATCGCCTTCGACCCCGGAATCGATGATCGCGACCGTGATTCCGGCGCCGCGCGACGTCAGCCAGGGCGCCGTCGGCGCGTCGACCGGGGAGGAACGCGCCAGCGCGGCG
>DATAIB010000314.1:0-13718 GCA_036262855.1 Candidatus Limnocylindrales bacterium | reverse complement strand
CAATTTGTGCGTAACGCTCATCGGGGGACACTTAACCAATAGCTTGGCCCGCGTATCCCGTTTCCGGCCCAATTCCGAGCTTGTTCGTGCACGACTCGCCAGCGCCGCGAGCTCGCGAGCCGCCCAATCTTCGGTTAAGGGTCCCGGGGTGGCCGTTACGGAATTTCTGCCGTGCCGCCTGGCGCGCCGGTACGCTGCGGGCGATGGCCGACCTCGACCCGACGCCGCTCGATGCGGCGGACCCGCTCGCACGCTTCCGTGATCGGTTCGCGCCGACGGAGCCGGGCGTCGTGTACCTCGACGGCAACTCGCTGGGCCGGCCACCGAAGGCGGCGCTGGAGCGCCTCGCTGCGATCGGCGACGCCTGGGCGACGCGGATGATCCGCGGCTGGGAGGACGGCTGGCTCGAGCTGCCGCTCGTCGTCGGCGATCAGATCGCGGCGGGCGTCCTCGGCGCGGAGCCCGGCACCATCGCCGTCGCGGACTCGACCACCGTGAACCTCTATCGCGTGGCGTCCGCCGCGCTGGATTCACGTCCGGACCGGCGCACGATCGTCGTCGAGAGGTCGGAGTTCCCGACGGATCGATACATCGTCGAAGGCCTCGCCCGCGAGCGCGGGCTCGAGATCCGCTGGCTCGACGGCGACCCCGTCGAAGGCCTCACGACCGACCACATCGCCCGCGAGCTCGCCGCCGACACCGCACTGCTGATCCTGTCCGCGGTCAACTACCGCTCGGCCGCGATCGTCGACATGCGCGGCGTCACGGAGGCGGCACGCTCGGTCGGCGCCCTCGTGCTCTGGGACCTGTCCCACGCCGGCGGCTCGATCCCGGTGAACCTGGCGGCGAACGGCATCGACCTTGCCGTCGGCTGCACCTACAAGTACCTGAACGGCGGGCCGGGCGCGCCCGCCTACCTGTACGTCCGGCGCGCGCTGCAGGACGAGCTGCGGCCGCCGATCCAGGGCTGGTTCGCGCAATCGAACCAGTTCGAGATGGGTCCGGCATTCGAACGCCGGGCGGGCATCGGTGGATGGCTCGTCGGAACGCCCGGGATCATCGCGCTGACCGCCGTTCAGGCGGGCATCGAGCTCCTGGCCGAAGCAGGAATGGACGCCATCCGGGCCAAGGGCATCGCGCTCACCGAGTACGCGATCGCGCTCACCGACGAGCTGCTCGCGCCGCTCGGCTGCACGGTCGGCTCGCCGCGGGACGGCGCCCGACGCGGCGCCCACGTGGCCATCCGTCACCCGGCGGCCCGCCGCCTGACCCGCGAGATGATCGGCCGCGGCGTGATCCCGGACTTCCGCGCGCCCGACTCGATCCGAATCGGCCTCTCGCCGCTGACGACATCCTTTTCGGATGTCAGGACGGGCCTCGAGACGATCCGTGATCTCCTCGTGGCGGCGCGCTGAGCTGCGGCGGCCCTGCTCGATGGTCGACTGAGGTCCGTCAGCGAACGGTCCGCTGGTCGCGCCACTCGTCCTCGAGGATCGCGTAATGGATCTCGTCGACCCACTCGCCCTTCAGGTAGAAGGCCTCGCGGTAGAGCGCCTCATGACGCATGCCGAGGCGCTCCATGATCCTGATCGAGCCCGTGTTCCGAGGATCCGCGTCGGCTGCGATCCGATGCAGCCCGAGATCCTCGAACCCAATGCGGAGCAACTCCCGCGCGGCCTCGGTGGCGTAGCCGCGGCCCTGCGCATCGGGGTGCAGTGACCAGCCGATCTCGCCCTGGCGGTGCCGTTCGGACGTGAGCCGGAGCATGACCTCGCCGACCAGGCGCTCCGACGGGGGGACCGTCACGGCGAGCACGAGGGCGGTGTCCTCGGCTTCGATGCGGTGCTGCCGAAGGCGTCGCTCGAGGAGGCCCTGGGCCGCCTCGCGATCCATCACGTCCCACATCAGATAGCGGACGACCTCGGGCCGCGACTCGATGTCGGCCACGGCGTCGAGGTCGGACTCGAGGAATGGACGGAGGAGCACCCGATCGAGGCGGATCGGATACGCAGGCTCCAGGGGCAGGCGGACGGACTCCATCCGCGAAGGATGCCTGTTGCGGAGGCGGTCAGTGGTGCGGGTCGGCCGCGTGGCCCTCGCCGGAGGCTTCGGCCTCGTGCTGCGCGGACCTCTTCTTCTCCCAGTTCGGGAAGGCGACCATGAAGCCGCGGAGGAGGTCGTGGAGCTTCTGCTTCTCGGCGTCCGAGAGGACGGACGTGAACGACGCCTCGCGTCGCGCCGCCTCGCCGACGGTCTCATCCCAGGCCTTCAGGCCCGCATCGGTGGGCTCGATCAGGGTGCCACGCCGATCGTTCGGGTCGGGCAGGCGGCGGATGAGGCCGGCCTTCTCCATCCGGTCGAGGCGGTTCGTCATGGCCCCGGACGAGAGCCGGAGCTCCGTGGCGAGCTTGCCCGCCGAAACGCGGTACGGCGCGCCGTGCCGGCGCAGCTTGCCGAGCAGCTGGAAGGAGCGTCGATCCAGCTCAAAGGTCGCGAGCGTCTCCTCCATCGACTGGTTCACGTTGAAGGCCAGGATCTGGATGCGCTCGATGATCCCTTCGGTGACGGGATCCAAGTCGGGAATCTCGCGTGCCCAGATCTCGAGGGAGTCGTCGAGCGAGTCCCGGACCGGGCGCTTGGGGGCCATGGACCCGAGTCTTAGCACAAGGCTGGCTCCATGTCAAGTTTGTGAACATCGTGTTACTTCATGCCAAGTATCTTGACATCGAACGATGTTGCCTCTACGATGTGCGAAGCACACACGGGAAGGGAAAGGCAGGGTCGCTCAGATGATGTTCTCGGATAAGGCGTTCTCGATCTGGATGGGCCACGCGGGTGAGGACACGCAGGTCTTCACGGCCGACGAGCCCAGGACCGACACCGCGGCGCTCGAGCGGACGCAGGTCCTCGCGATCGCCCGTCGCGACACGATGGTCTCGCAGGCGCCGGTCATGAGCCGGCAGCTCCGCGACTGCGAGTCCGAGGCGCTCGCCGCGTAACGCGGCACCGCCGACGACGCAGCGCACCGTCGCCCGCCCGGGCCACACCACAACCGAACACTTCCTCCAACGACTGATCCCCGGTACCCGACGTGCCGGGGATCAGTGATTCCCACGGGCTACGCGGTCTGGCGGGCCTCCTCCAGGAACTGGATCACGAGCGGCTCGATGTCATCGGCCGGCTCGAACCCGAACACCTGCGCGTAGAAGCTCAGCTCGGCGCCGAACGAGCGGACGATCGCGTCCTTGCCGCGAAAGCCGTGGTCCTCGCCCGGGTAGAGCAGGTACGCGTGGGGGACGTGCCGCTCGAAGAGGGCGTCGACGATGCGCTCCGCCTCCTCGATCGGGACGATCTTGTCGTCCGCGCCCTGCTGGACGAGCACCGGCGCGGTGATCCGCTCCGCGTGCAGGCTCGGAGAGCGATCGAGGTAGACCTGCTTCGCCTCCGGCCACTTGCCGACGAGCGATTCGAGGTACCGCGACTCGAACTTGTGGGTGTCCTTCACGAACGCCCGGAGGTCGCCGATCCCGAAGTAGGTGCAGCCGGCGTCGAAGTCGTCGGTGAACGCCAGCGCGGCGAGCGTCGTGAACCCCGACGCGCTCCCGCCGCGGATCGCAAGCCGGTTGCCGTCGACCAGTCCCTGCTCGGCGAGGTACTTCGCGCCGTTCCTGCAGTCGTCGACGTCGACGATCCCCCACTGGCCCTCGAGCCGCTTGCGGTAGTCCTTGCCGTAGCCGGTCGAGCCGCCGTAGTCGACATCGAGGACGGCGTAGCCGCGGCTCGTGAACAGCTGGAGGCCGGTCGCGATCCCGGAGAACGCCTGCGCGGTGGGACCGCCATGCGACGTGACGATCAGCGGCGGGAGCTCATTCGACGGCCCGACGAACGACTTGTTGGTGGGCGGGTAGTAGTTGCCGTACGCGGTGCGGCCGCCGGTCGTGGGGAACTCGATGTGCTGGGGCAGCGAGACGTCCTCGCGCTCCGGCGTGTTCGGGGACGCGGTCCGGAGCACGGTCATGGAGCCGTCCGCGCGAAGCTCCACGACGGACGCGGGATTGAGCGGCCCCGCGCCGCGCAGGATGACGGTGTCGCCGTCGATGCACAGCGCGCTCATCTCGGTGTACGGCATGTCGATGGGCGTCAGGTCACCACCCGCATCGATCTTCACGAGCTGGTCGCGCCCGGCCGATCTCGCGATGGCCAGGATGGAGCCGTCCGCCATGAACTCGTAGGTCGCGTAGCCGAACTGCCAGTCCGGCCCCACGAACTCGGCCTCGAAGTCCGTGACGGTCTCGATCTCGCCGTTCGCGAACCGGAAGATGTTCATCCAGCCGTGCGGCTCGGCCGCGAAATGCAGGATCCCGTCCGGCGACCAGCGCGGCTGGCTGATCCAGTCCTGCCGGCTGCCCGCGACGAGCAGCCGCGGCCCGAGCGAGCCATCCGACTCGAACTGGGCCTGGAACAGCTCCGTCCCATCCCACGGCATGTTCGGGTGATGCCACTCGAGCCAGGCGAGTGTCGTCCCGTCGGGTGAGAGGCGCGGCGCGGCATAGAAGTCGGCGCCCTCGGCGAGGACGGTGATGGCCCCGGTGTCGAGGTCGATCGCGACGAGGTCGTTCCCCCACTCCTCGTGCTTCGCGACGAACTCCGGCTCGTGGTCCTCGCGGACGGCGATCAGGCGGTTGCGGGCCGTGTCATGGACCGCGTCCGCGTAGCGCCACAGCTTCTCCGGCGTGAACGGCACGACCTGCCCGGGCGCCACGACCTTGTTCAATCGCCCGGTCACGAAGTCCGAGACCACGATGAGGTCGCCCGAGATCAGCGACGCTGCGCCGCCGTACTCGTGGACGCGGCTGCGGGCGTTGAAGCCCTCGGGCGTCAACCGGATGAGCGTCCCGTCCGGATCACGCCGGAAGAGGACCTGCCGGCCGCCCTCCTCGGGCCGGCCCTCGAGCCACCATCGGACGCCGTCCTTGCCCCTGGGCTCCGTGAGGAAGACGACGCGATCGACCAGGCGCTCGATCTTGAAGGGCGATGCCCAGGATCCGAACGCGGCGACGGTCACGGACGAGGACATGCGACCTTCCTCTCCCTAGGTTCCGTGCTTCCAGGCGGTGACGTACTCGGCCTGCTCCGGCGTCATGGCATCGAGCGTGACGCCGAACGCGGCGAGCTTCAACCGTGCAACCTCGGCATCGATCGCGGGCGGGACGCCGTACACGCGTCGATCCAGCTCGGCGTGGTGCTGCACGACGTACTCGGCGGCGAGCGCCTGGTTCGCGAAGCTCATGTCCATCACCGCGGCCGGATGGCCCTCGGCGGCGCCGAGGTTCACGAGCCGGCCCTCGGCGATGAGGTGGAGCCGCTTCCCGCCGAGGTCGAACTCCTGGACGTTGTCGCGGACCTCGCGAACGTGGCCCTCGGCCATCTGCCGCAGCGCGGCGAGGTCCAGCTCCGCGTCGAAGTGGCCGGAGTTGGCCATGACCGCGCCGTCCTTCATCGACTCGAAATGCTCTCGGCGGAAGACGTTCACGTTGCCCGTCGCGGTGATGAAGAGGTCACCCCAGCCGGCGGCCTGGCCGACCGTCATGACCTGGTAGCCGTCCATGAGCGCCTCGAGCGCGCGGATCGGATCGACCTCCACGATCGCGACGTGCCCGCCATGGCCGGACATGCGCGACGCGATCCCCCGCCCGACCCAGCCGTAGCCGGCGACGACGACGTTGCGCCCCGCGATCAGCAGGTTCGTCGCCCGCAGGATGCCGTCGAGGGTTGACTGCCCGGTCCCGTAGCGGTTGTCGAAGAGGTGCTTCGTCTGCGCCTCATTCACGGCGATCACGGGGTAGCCGAGCGCGTCGTCGGCGGCCATCGCCCGCAGCCGGATGACGCCGGTCGTCGTCTCCTCGGTGCCGGCCGTGACCTCCTTGACCTGCTCCGGCCGCTCCTGGTGGAGCAGCGAGACGAGGTCGCAGCCGTCGTCCATCGTCAGGCTCGGGTGCGTGTCGGCCACCGAGTTGAGGTGCCGGTAATACGTGTCCCGGTCCTCGCCGCGGCGGGCGTGCGTCGCGATGCCGTACTCCGCGACCAGCGCGGCCGCGACGACGTCCTGGGTCGACAGCGGGTTCGAGGCCGCGAGGGTCACCTCCGCGCCGCCGGCCTTGAGGGTCCGCATGAGGTTCGCGGTTTCCGAGGTGACGTGGAGGCACGCGCCGATGCGCAGCCCCTTGAGTGGCTGCTCCTTCGCGAACCGGTCCCGGATCGAGCGCAGGACGGGCATCTCCCGTTCGGCCCATTCGATCCGGCGCACGCCTTCGGCGGCGAGCGCGAGATCGGTCACATCGTGGTCGACAGCGATCATTGCTGGTTGGGCTCCCTGCGCATTGCGAACCGTCGGAGTGCGGACGCGAGATCGCCCCACAGGGAGCCGATCCGATGCCCGAGCCGTTCCTCGAACCGAACGTGCTCGGCGTACCCGAGGCGCCGGTACGCGTTGAGCGCCGGCGGGTTGTCCGAGCGGACGTTGAGGACGACATGGTCGCAGAACTCGAGCAACGCGGCGGTCACCGCGCCGGTCGTCGCCTGCGCGTAGCCACGGCCGCGGAACTCCGGCTGGGTAAGCACGTTGCCCACGACCGCGATCCGCGCCGTCCTGCCGATGACGTGGGTGCCTGCAGCCGCCACGAGGCGGCCGTTCACGCGGATGCCGCGGTACACGCCCTCGGCGATCGACTGCGGTGGCAGCCAGCTCCCGAACCCGAGCCGGTACAGCCGGTTCAGCTCACCGGCATCGCCCGGCCCGAGCGGCTCGACGCCGGGATCGTCGGCGGCCCGGAACGTCGTCCGGTCCACCCACATGCGGACCATCTGCGGCCCATGCTCGATGCGATACCGCCGCTCCACCGCCGGGAGCGTGCCGGGCAGGCACGCGACGTACGCGATCGACGGCTTGATGACCTCGCGGAGGATCGCCTCGATCCCCTCCTCCTGTCCGGTGATGTACAGGGGCTGTGGCGAGGGGCCGCCGTATTCGAGGACGAGCGACACGATCTCGCCGCCGGACTTCGCGATCCCCCACCGCGCACGGCCGGCCTCGCGATCCTCGAGGTCCGCCAGCGCATAGGCGCCGAACAGGCGATCCCGCTCGAGGAAGGCCCGGATGGCGTCGCGGTCCGTGGAGGCCTCGACGACGAGGCGGGCGCCACCGCGGTCCAGGACGGCGGTGGCCATCAGGTCGTTGCCGGGGCCGCGGCGGGTGCCGGGGCCGCGCCTGCCGCAGCCGCGCGCCGCGCGTTCCGCCGATCCATCGCCTCGCGCAGGGAGGTCTCGTACGGCGCGACGAGCGCGCCCTCCTCGGTGACGATCGCGCTGATGAGCTCGGCGGGCGTCACGTCGAACGACGGGTTCCGCACGGCCGTGCCCTCGGGCGCGATGCGCTGGCCGCGGATGACCGTCACCTCATCGGCGGCGCGATCCTCGATCGGGATGGCGGCGCCGTCGGGCGTGGCGACGTCGACGGTCGACATCGGGGCGCACACCACGAACGGCACGCCGTGGCGCGCCGCTAGCACCGCCAGCGTGTACGTGCCGAGCTTGTTGGCGGTGTCGCCGTTGGCGGCGATGCGATCGGCGCCGACGAGGATCACGTCGACGTCGCCGCGGGCGATCGTGGGGCCGGCGGCCATGTCCGGGATGAGCGTGTGGTCGACGCCCGCCTGCTTCAGCTCCCACGCCGTGAGCCGTGCGCCCTGCAGGTAGGGTCGCGTCTCGTCGACCCAGACGTGCAGTGGTCGATCCGCGGCGTGCGCCGCCTGGATCACGCCGAGCGCCGTCCCGAACTGTCCGCACGCGAGCGGCCCGGTGTTGCAGTGGGTCAGGACGCGCAGCGGCCGGTCCGGCGTCTCGGGCAGGATCGCGCGGCCTGCTTCGGCGAGGCGGCCGTGATCGTCATTCGCCTCCGCCACGATCGCCATCGCCTCGTCGTCGAGCGCCTGTGCGATCCGCTCGCCGTCCTCCGAGAGCGAGCCGATCTCGTGGTAGCGGGCCATCAGTCGATCGACCGCCCAGCGCAGGTTCACCGCCGTCGGGCGGGCGGCGCGCAGCGTGTTCGCGGCGCCCTCGATGATCGCCCGGCGGGTGTGGGCGGTCGACTTCGCGGCGATGCGCGCGGTCAGCGCCAGGCCGATCGCGGCGACCTGTCCGATCGCGGGCGCGCCACGCACCACCATCGTCCGGATCGCGTTCGCGGCATCGGAAGCGGTCCTGACCGGCACCTCCACGAGCTGGTCGGGGAGCTTGCGCTGGTCGATGAGAAGGAGGACATCGTCCGACTCGAAGCGGAACGGCGTCCGGAAGCCGCTCGGCGCGCCATCGGCTGTCGTCACGACAGCCTCTGCGGTCGCGGCAACCGCAGCCGGCGACGGAGCCGGCGTCGACGTGCCGAGGAGGACGGCGGCCTCGGATGCGGAGCGATCGCGGATCTCGGAAACCGCCCCGACGACCTGGGCAGCGCTCGTGATGACCTCGCCGGCAAAGCGGCGGAAGAACTGGCGACGCTCCGGATCGGCTTGGTCGGTCATCGGGTGACGCTCCGGTCGGCCGCGCGGTCTCGCGCGATCAGTACCGGATGACGCTCGTCACGCGCCGGCCACCCAGCCGGTCGCGGCCGTGGAGGAACTCGAGCTCGACGAGGAACGCGAGTCCGACGACCTCGCCCTTGAGTCGCTCCACCAGGTCGATCGTGCCCTGGACCGTGCCACCGGTGGCGAGCAGGTCGTCCACGATCAGGACCTTTTGCCCGGGCTGGATCGCGTCGCGGTGGATCTCGAGGGTGTTGGAGCCGTATTCAAGCGCGTACTCGACCGACAGCGTCTCGGCCGGCAGCTTGCCGAGCTTCCGAACCGGCACGAGGCCGGCATCGAGCTCATACGCCATCGGCGCGCTGAAGATGAAGCCGCGGGACTCCATGCCGACGACGATGTCCACGGGCTCGTTGCGGTACGGCTCGATCATCTGCCGGATCGACTCGCGGTACGCCGCGGCATCCTTGAGCAGGGTCGTGATGTCGTAGAAGAGGATGCCCGGCTTGGGAAAGTCGGGGACCTCGCGGATCTTCGCGCGAAGGTCTTCGGCGGACACGAACGAGGGCCTCCTGGGTGGGGGTTGGAGTCTAGCGCAGGGCCGCGGCAGGTTCGACGCGCGCAAGGGCCGCGCCCGCCGTGCGGAGCCGTGGCGTCAGCAACCAGCCGAGGACCGCCGCCGCCGAGCCGACCCCGATCGCGACGGCCAGGCCGGGCACCGGGGTTCCGGTGGCGGCGACCGCGCCGTGGATGAGCGCTCCGGCGACGCTCGTCCCGAGCGTCGTTCCCACCTGGTCCGAGAGCGTCAGGTTGGCGGTCGCCGTGCCCTGGTCGTCGCGCGGCACGTCACGCAGCACGATGAGCGCGAACTGCGCGTACGCGAGGCCCATCCCGTAGCCCGCGACGGCGAGGATGGGGATCGAGAGGACCGCAGGCACGTCCTGGAGCAGGATCAGCCCGAGGCCGGCAAGCCCGAGCGCGACCACTGGAAAGCCGCGGCGGACGAACCATTCATGCGGGAATCGGGCCGAGAACCGCGCCTGGGTCCATGAGCCGACCGTCCACGACACCGTCGCCGCAGTGATGGCGATGCCGGCCATGAGCGGCGACCAGCCGCGGACGTCCTCGAGCAGCAGGGCGACGTAGACGTCGACGGAGAAGAAGGCGAACGTCAGGATGCCGCGAAGGAGGAGCGCCGTCGGGTAGCCGCGGGCCGCGCGCAGGGTTCCGGGTGGCATCAGTCGCCTGAATGTGAACAGCGCCAGGCCGAGCCCGACGACACCCAGCGCAAGGCGCTCGATGGTGACGTCGCCCGCGAGGGCGACGTTGACGATGCCGATGCCGAGCGCGATCAACAGGCCGTTCCCGATGCGCCCGCGGTTCGTCGCGGTCGCCTGGCCGTCCGCGTCCACCTTCGGGCCCTGATCGTCCGGATGCAGGCTCGTGAGGCCGCGAAAGGCGAGGAAGCCGGAGACCGCGAGCAGCGGCAGGAGGCCGAAGAAGATGAGCCGCCACGAGAACACGTCCGCGACCACGCCCGCGATCCCGGGGCCAAGGACGCCGGGCAGGACCCACGCGGTCGACAGGGTGGCGAACATCTGCGGCCGTAGGCGCTCCGGCAGCGTCCGACCGATGGCCACGAACGAGATCGGGGGGAGGGCGCCGCCGCCGAGGCCCTGGATGAACCGGCCGACGATGAGCATCTGCATCGAGACAGCCGAGCCGGCGATGGCGAGGCCGATGGCGAACAGCGTGATCCCGATCACGAACGGGAAGACGACGCCACGACGATCGATGAGGCTCCCGGAAACGATGATGCTCACCAACGACGCGACGAGGAACGCGGTGAACACGAGGCCATAGAGCTCGAGCCCGCCGAGCTCCTTCGCAACGACCGGCATCGCCGTCTGGACCGCGAGCGCCTCGGCGGCCACCAGCGTGATCGTCAGCACGAGCCCGAGCGTCAGCGGGCGACGCTTCGAGGACCACAGGCCGTCGCCGTCGTCCTCGCTGCGGTGGACGCCGCGTGCGGCCCCGGCCAGGCTCTCCGGGTGCGCGAGCTCTTCCGGGGTCACGTCGTCGGGCATCCGGCGAGTATGCCCGCGAGGCGCTTCTGCCGCCGATCAGGCGCCGGGTAGCGTCATGGAGGCGTCCTCGCCGAGCCTCCAGGGCTACCGCTGGTCGAGCGCCACCCGAAGCCCGAGGAGGATGATCACGGCGCCCGTGATCGCCTCGATGCGACGGCGGACGCTGGGCCGGGTGAGGGTTCGGTGTGCCCGCGCGACGAGGAGCACGTACGCGGACATCCAGACCAACCCGACCAGGATGTGGACGGCGCCGAGGAACGCGATCTGCGGCAGCACGGGCCGCGTGCTGTCCACGAACTGGGGCAGGTACGTGTAGAACAGGAGTGCCGTCTTCGGGTTGAGCACCGTGCTCACGAGGCCCTGGGCGTAGCCCATGCGCATCGAGGGGACCGACCGGCTGGCCACATCGGTCTCGTCGTCCCACTGCGCGCGCCGCGCGGAGCGGAGGGTCTGCACGCCGAGGTAGACGAGGTACGCGGCACCGGCCAGCTTCACCACGCTGTACGCCTCGGCGGATGCGGCCAGCAGCGCGGAGAGGCCCGCCGCAAGCGCCGCCGTGTGCACGACGAGACCGGTCAGGTTGCCGTAGACGGTGCGTTGCGCGAGCGCCGTCCCGCCGATGAAGACCTGGCGCATCACGAGCGCCATGTCGGGCCCGGGGACCATCGTGATCAGGATCGACCCGAGCAGGAACGGCAGCAGTCGCTCGAGCGGCACCGGCATTCGCGCATTCTGCGGGGCATGGCGGCGCCGCGTGGGCCCGCGCGGGGCCTCAGGTGGTGACGACCCTCGCGGACATCCAGAACGTCCCGCCCACGATGCCGCCGACCACCGGCAGCGTCGGCGCGAGCGCTCGATCGGCGACGATCTCCAGCCGGCAGCCCCAGGTCGCCACCCGGGCCCAGAGGAACTCGATGCCGGTCGCACCGTTCCGGCGGAGCTCCGTCGCCTCGACGGTCCCGTACAGGATCGCCTCGGCCCTGGCGGGCACCTTCAGGTCGCCGCCCGGGAAGAACAGGCCCGACGGGATGAGCGACTGCGTGGCCATCTTCGAGCCGGTTGCGCGCATCTCCACCTCATCCGCATACACCTCGAGACGGTGCGCGAACGCCGCGATCGCCAGGTCCACCTCGGTCGGCAGCTCGAGGGCGTCGTATGTTCGATAGTCCGGCACGTCGACGAGGAGCGGCGTCGCACCGTTCTCGACGTCGCCATCGTCGCCGACCGGCTGCGGGTCGAGCCAGAGGTGAAACGCCCCATCGAGTGGGTACGTCGGGTCGGGCTGGCGGCTGATGAGGCGGGCGCGGGTCGTGACCTGCGTGTCGAAGTGCGGGTTCATCCCGACGAGTGCGAGCTCCGGGTTGCGCTCGAACCACAGCTCCGCGCCGCCGCCGGCGGCCCAGCGCACGTAGTCGCCGGCGCTGGTCGAGATCACCGGGGTGCCTGCGGGGAGGCTCCTGGCCAGCGGCAGGATCTCGTCCGACGACGCGATCTCGAATCCGATGTCGCTGAAATGCGAGGGCACGCTCAGGCCTCCGGCCGGGCCGCGGTGGCGTCGCCGAGCGCGGCGATGAGGCGGTCGAGCAGCTCGATCCGGCGGAGGTGGTGCTCGACTTCGACGGTCATCGACGCGTTCGCGGAGTCGGACTGCTTGCCGTAGGAGGCACGGAAGCCGCGACGCTGGGCTTCGGCGAGCTCGGTCGCCCGTGCCGCGAGGAGCGCGCCGCGCAGGACTCGGCGGTCCTCCGGCTCCAGGTCGAGGGCGATCGGCATGCGCGAAACGATACCCGCGACCGCTGCCGGGCTGATCAGTTCGGCGGAGGACTCCGCTTGATCGTGCCGCCCATCTTCTCGATGCTGGCCTTGAACTCGTCCCAGGTGATGTGGTCCGCTGACTCGTAGCAGGGGCCCTCGGGCAGGTCGGTCAGGACCCAGCCGAACGCCGCAAGCGTCACGTCCTTGCGGCGCGCAAAGGTGTGCGCAACCTGCTGGGTGGCGTCCGGCTTCCCGGCCGCAGCGCGATCGAAGAGCTCGACGGGATCGGCGCCGAGCCGAACGGCGCAGTCGAAGTACGTCGCCAGGATCACCAGGACATCGCGCCAATCGCGGGCGATCGCGCGGCCGGCGCGGCCGAGGTAGTCGCCGAGCTCGTGCTCGAGCATCTCGACCGAACCGCTGCGGAGGGCATTCGTCGGCGGCTCGTAGCAGCGCGACCTGAGCTGTCGCGGCACGTCCGACGGCGTCGGATCAGACGCCATCAGATCGGCTCGTCGAAGTCCGGCTTGCGCGCCGGGCCGTACGGGTTCTGGCGCTCGCGCGTTTGCGCCGGATATTCCGGCTTCATCGATGCCTGGACCGCGGCGTCGATGTGCGCGGTCTCGGCGGAGAGCCGCGAGACGACCGCCTGGGTCAGCTGCCAGCCCTTGAGCGGATCCTTTGGCAGGCGGATCCGGACCTGGTTCGAGGCGAAGGTGATGTCCGTGTAGCGCGTCCCGGGCAGCGAGCCCGGCGTCAGCAGCCGCATCGCGGTCGCGCGCGACATCCCCGCGCCGAACCGCACGACGAGCTGGCCGTCCTCGCGCGACATGGAGTTGACGCCGGCAGCTTCGGCGGCGAGCCGCAGCTCGGCGACCTCGGCGAGGCGCTGGACCGGCAGCGGCATCGGGCCGAAGCGGTCCGTGACCTCCTGCCGGAACGCCGCGATGTCGCCGGGGGTGCGCGCGCGGGCGAGGCGTCGGTACAGCTCCAGCTTCTGGGCTTCCTCGGGGACGTAGTCGTCGGGGAGGTGCGCCTCGAGCGGGAGGTCGATGGTCGCCTGCGGCGTGGCCAGCACGGGAGCGCGATTCTCTCGGGACGCCTTGCGCTCCTCGACTGCCTCCGCCAGCAGCCGCGAGTACAGGTCGAACCCGACCGCGGCCATGTGACCCGACTGCTCCCCGCCGAGGATGTTCCCCGCGCCGCGGATCTCGAGGTCGGACAGCGCGATCTGGAAGCCGGCACCCAGCTCCGAGGCATTGAAGATGGCCTGCAGGCGCTTGCGCGCTTCTTCCGACAT
>DATAIB010000313.1:0-16080 GCA_036262855.1 Candidatus Limnocylindrales bacterium | reverse complement strand
CTGCGTGCCGTCGCCGGCATCGATGCCGAGCGTGATCGAGCCGACGTCAGCAAGCCCGAGCCCGCGCAGGACCTGCGGAATCAGCAGGAACCGCGGCGTCAGCAGGCGCACGGTCTGCTCGTTGTCGCGCGGGACGAGCGGATCGATGGCCTCGATCACGTCGGCGATCGGGTGGCCTTCGATGCTCACGATCCGCTTCCCGACGAGATCCTGGTACGGCGCGAGCGCCGCCACGACATCGACGTCGTCGCCGAACAGCCAGACCCGGAGCGGAATCGCGTCCAGCGGGTAGCTGCCTGAGCCCCACACGTAGGCGCCCGTGTGGGCATCGCAGCCGCCTGCGCTGACCAGCGCCACGACGCGGAGCACGCCATCGAGCAGCTGGTCGTCGGTTGCCGTGGGCACGGTCGCGCGGAGCTCGGCGACGGCGTCCGCCAGCGTCTGCTTGTCGACCGAGTGATAGAGGTCCTTGTGAAGGCGCTCCATGCCCGGGATCAGCAGCGCGAGATCGCCCTGCCAGCCTGCGACGCGATCCGGCGTCGAAGCGGGCGCCGGGGAGCCGCCCGTCTGGCCGGTGGCAGACCCGGCAGGCGCGGCCGTCGTACTGGCCGTCGGTGCAGTGCTCGATGGGCTCGTCGTGCCGCAGGCGACGACGACGGAGGACAGCACGAGGGCCAGCCAGATCCGGGGATATCCGGTGTTCAACATCGGCAGATACTACGGACCCGTAGCACTTTGGGCAAGATCGTTCGCCCAAACCGTGCTGGCTATCCTCCAGCCATGCGTGATCACCGGGCCGGGACGGGTTCGGCGCTCGCTCCCGGGGTTCGCCTCGAGGAGCGCCCTGACCTTGCCGCGCTGGCGCCCATGGATGTCGCCGAGCGGTTCCTCGACCTGCCGGGCCTCGTCCTGCTCGAAAGCGCGCGGCCCGGGCGAAACGCTCGATGGACGTACCTGACCGCCGATCCCGTCGCCGTGCTCGAGGCACCCTCCCAGGGGTCCGATGCCTTCGCGAACGCGCGCCGCCTCCTCGGCCGGCTCACGAGCCTGGGCGTCGCGGATCCCGCCGCGCCACCGTTCCTGGGTGGGCTCGCGGGGTTCCTCGGGTACGACCTTGGGCGCCGATTCGAACGCCTGCCGTCCATCGCCCGGGCCGACCAGGAGCTGCCCGTGCTGCGGCTCGCGCTCCACGACTGGGTGATCGCGTGGGACCGACGCGACGGCCGAGCCTGGCTGGGTGGTCGGGCGGTCGACGAGCGGATCGCGGCGCTCGATCGGCGCCTCGACGAGGTGCGCTCACGGCTCTCCGGTCCGCCGTACGCCCCGCGAGCCGCCGTGGCGGATGCGCGGGACTCGGTGGAGCTGGAGCTTCGATCCGGCCTCGATCGTGCGGCCTACGAAGCGGGCGTCGAATCTGTTCGTGCGTCGATCGCCAACGGTGAGATCTACCAGGCGAACCTGACCAGGCGGCTCGAAACGCCATTCCGCGGGGATCCCTGGCCGCTGTACCGGCGGCTGCGGACCGGCGACCCGAGCCTCTTCGCGGCGTATCTGGATCTCGGGACCAGCCCGATCACCGGCGCGCCGCGCGCCATTTCGTCGGCGTCGCCCGAACCGTTCCTGTCCCTCAGCCCGGACGGCGTCGTCGAGACGAACCCGATCAAGGGCACGCGCCCGCGAGGTCGCGACCGGGCGGACGACCGGCGCCTCGCGCGAGAGCTCCTCGCATCGGAGAAGGACCGCGCGGAGAACGTGATGATCGTGGACGTGCTGCGGAACGATCTCGGCCGCGTGTGCGTGCCGGGCAGCGTTCGCGTCCCGCGCCTGTGTCGGCTCGAGCGAACAGCAGCGGTGCAGCACCTCGTCTCGACCGTCACCGGGCAGCTGGCACCCGGCCGAGACGCGTTCGACCTGCTCGCCGCGTCCTTCCCGGGCGGATCGATCACCGGCGCCCCGAAGATCCGCGCGATGGAGCTGCTCGAGGAGCTGGAGCCGGTGCGCCGGGGGCCGTACACCGGCATCGCCTGCTGGATCGGGCCGGACGGGGCGATGAGCTCGTCGATCCTGATCCGCACGTTCATCGCCGACGGCGAGCGCCTGAGCCTGCATGTCGGCGGCGGCATCACCTGGCGAAGCGACCCGGCAGCGGAGTGGAACGAGACGGTCGCGAAGGCGAGCGGACCGTTGCGGGCCGTCGGCGCTCGCGAGGTGGCGTGACGGCATGAGCAGCGACGGCATGGGCAGCGACGGGCTCACGGGCCGCCATATCTGGATCGATGGCCGGCTCGAGCCGGCGGACGACACGCATCTGTCCGCCTTCGACCGGGGGTTCCAGCTCGGCGACGGGATCTTCGAGACGCTTCGCGCGACGGCGGGTCACGCCACGGAGCTCGACGAGCACCTCGCCCGGCTGCGCGCCTCGGCCGCAGGCCTCGAGATCGAGCTGCCGGATTCGCTCGAGCAGGACGTCGCCCGTGGCATCGCGGCGCTGCTTGCCGTGGATGATCTCGCGGGCGTCGACGGCGACGCATCGGTCCGGATCACGGTCAGCCGCGGCGTCGTGGCGGCTCGCGGCCTGCTGCCGGCGGCGGATAGCCGCGCCACGATCGTCATCCAGGCGTGGCCCGTGACGCCCCCGCCCGCAGCGCAGCTGGAGCGCGGAGTGCACCTCATCGCCAGCTCCATGCGCCGCGACCCGGCGAGCCCGCTCGCCGCGCTGAAGACCACGAGCCGCGCGGACTTCGTCTATGCGCGCCTGGAGGCGCGCCGCGCCGGCGCAGACGATGCGCTCTTCCTCACGATCGACGGTGATCTCTCCGAGGCGACGAGCGCCAACATCTTCCTCGTCCGGGGGTCGGAGCTGGCGACGCCCTCGCTCGACTGCGCGATCCTTGCCGGGACCACGCGGACGTGGATCCTTCGATGGGCCGCGGACGCCGGCCTCGCGGTCGCGGAGACACACCTCACCGCCGCGGAGCTTGCCGGCGCCGACGAGGCGTTCCTGTGCTCCAGCGTCGCCGGGATCATCCCGGTCACGCGCTTCGCCGGCGCAGCGATCGGCACCGGCCACCCGGGTCCGTGGACGATCCGCGCCCGCGCCGCCCGCGAAGCGTTCATCAGGGCCGGCAACGGATGACCGGCGGCACCGCGGAAGCCCGCGCATGACCCGCGACGAGCTCGTCCGCGACACGCGGCAGCTGATCGCCGAAGGCGAGCGGCTCACCGCGAACCCGAGCCAACCCGCCTTGCGCGTGTGGCTGCAGCTCAGCGACGACCTGCTTGCCCGCGCCTGGGGCTCGATGGACCGCTACCACCTTGCGTGGCTGCAGGTCGGGCGGCCGCCCGGCGCCGTGCGCGGTCGTGCGATGACGGATGACGAGGAGGCGGCCTACGTGCGCGACGTGGCCGCGGCGAAGACGGCGGTGCTCCGGATGAGCGTCGAGGCGCTCACCCGGCACGGCATGCCGTTCGTGGGCGAGACGCGCGCTACGACTTCTTGAGCGGAGCGCTCAGCTTGCTCTTGTCGACGTTGACGGCGTAGCAGATCACCTTCCGGTTGCCGTCGGCCCAGCTCGCCGAGGTCGGCATCATCGGGATCATGTCGTAGGTCTCCTGCGTCGTGAAGTCCGTGCCCGTCTGCGTCGAGAACGCCGCGAGGCACTTCGGGCCGTAGAAGGCGCCGAACTGATCGTCGGTCGGATAGGTATCCGACGAGGGCTCGTAGTTGCCGACGTACACGACCTCGCCATCGTGCGGGTCCGTGCACGGCCGATGCTGGACGTCCTCGATCGTTGCTGCCGCGTTCGCCGGCTCGTCGAAGCAATCGCCGGGCGCGAGGTCCGACGCGCTGCCCGTCAGGAACGGTCGCAGGATGAATGCACCCACGACAACCGCGCCGATGATCCCAAGACGAAGTCCAATCCCGCGCATCGGTCCCCTCCTTCAGAGCGCGCGAATGAGCGTCGCTCGGTCCTCCCGGTCGAAATCGTAGCCGGGCACGGAGGGGATTCCATAGAGATTCTGGGTGGCTTGACCGGTCGCGATCTCGAAGCCCATTGCGCGGTGGAAGGCGATCGACGCGCGATTCGCGGGCCACGTCACGGCAGTCACGGTGGAGCGGCCGCCGGCCCTCGCGTCCTCGAAGAATCGCTCGTACAGCGCCCGTCCCACCCCCTGTCCGCGAAGGCTCGGATGCGCGGCGAGCATGTGGCAGTACGCGACGTCCGCGTGGTCCGGCGAGAGGAAGCCGATGAGGAATCCCGCGAGTTCGCCGCTCGGTGTCTCGGCCAGCCACGACGTACCCGTGAAGTGCTGGAGCCACAGGCGCGGAAGGAGCACGTCCATCTTCCGGCCGCCCCACCAGTCGTCGATGACGCGGCTGATCCGCGGGTAGTCCGCCTCGGTCGGGCGCCGATACGCGAGCGACCCGGGGTCCATCAGCGCTGCACTGGGCCCGCGCTGGCGCCCCACCACGCGGTGAGCATGGCGATGATCGCGACGGCGGGCACGAACGGCCCGAACGTCGTCCACAGGTAGTCGAACAGCCCGAGCGTCCCGCCTTCGCCCCGACCGTACAGCCAGATCGCGACATACGAGACGGCGACGGCGACGAGCGCGAGGCCCATCGCGACACGGACGACGAGCCCGCGTGCGACCGGGACCTGGTTGCCGAGTGGCACGGCGGCACGCGCGAGGAGCAGGCCGATCGCCGTGCCCATGAAGCCGGCAACGAACAGCAGCCCGAACGTCGATGCGAAGACCGCCCCGACCAGCACGAGCGCCGCGGCGCCGAGCATCGCCGCGATGTCGGCACGGAGCAGCGCGCCGGTGAGCGCCGACGGGCCGCGACCGGACGCCGCGCCGGGTTCCTCCGACTGCCGATATCGATCCCCGGGCGCCTGGGAGAGCCGGGGTCGTTCGCCGGGAGCGTTCGAAGTCATGGCGGCCATCCTACCGGCGCGGCGTGGGCGCGCACGCACGGGGCGCACGGTAGACTCCGGCGCGTGAGCCACCCCAGCCTCGGCATGCCGCCCCGCGACCTGCACGCCGGTGATCCCGCCGCCGCGGCGGCGATCCGCAGCACGGGCGCCCGCCTCAGCGCGCGCGCCCTTGCAGCCGCCATCGACATCGATCCGACGATGAAGGACCGCCACGACGAGCTGGCGCGCCAGTCGCTGCAGGCGGACCTGCAGGCATTCGTGGATCGGTTGATCGTCGCCGTCTCGAGTGGCGACCCGAGGGCGATGGCGACGTTCGCGGACCTCGTGGCCGTCCGCTATCGCAAGCGCAAGGTCTCGATGGACGACGTGATCACGCTGTGCGAGGGGCTCCGCCGCGCGGCCGGTTCCGTCGTCGAGCCGGCGGCCCAGCCAACCATCGACGAGGCCATCGACGAGGCAATCGCGGTCTTCAAGTGGAACCGCCGCCTCGCCGGCGACGCGCGCAAGCGCAACCCGCTGATCGCGTTCATCTACCGGGGCGCGTGACGTGACGATCAAGTGGGTCCAGACCGACCCGCTCGTCATGAATGGCGAGCCGTTCTGCTACGGAACGCGGCTCACGGTTCGGAACATCCTCGAGCTCCGCAGCGCCGGCTACTCGCTCACCCGGATGCTCAAGGAGCACCCTGAGCTCCGGCGCATGGGCGTCGCGGCTGCGTACACGTTCGCGGCCGAGAACAAGGCTCGCTACGCGGACTTCTTCGACGCGGACGGGTCGATCACGGGACCGGGCTACTCCGATGCCGAGGCCGACGGCCTCCCGAGCCAGTACCGCATCCCGGGCGTGGTGATCAAGCCCGCCTGACGCGTCGGGCGAACCGCCGGCTCGCGCTCCGCGCCCCGAACCTGCTCGCCGCGCCCGCGCGTTCTCCATCGCGCCTTCACACCTGGTTCACAGGCCGGCGCGAGAGTCTGGTCATCAACTTCCACCAAGGAGATGACCACACGATGCGAGCGATCGCAGGCTTCTTTTTCACCCTCCTCTTCGTCGGCGTCCTGATCGCCATCGGCGGCGGGATCTACCAGGCGGGCGTCGCCCAGGGCATCGTCGATGCCGGACGCGTGCCGGCGGGCGCAGCGGTCGGGTACATCGGCGGCTACGGCTGGGGCTTCCACCCATTCGGGTTCCTCGGCCTGCTCTTCCCGCTGTTCTTCCTGTTCCTGCTGTTCGGCATCATCCGCGCGATCTTCGGCTTCGGCCGAGGCCGCGGCTGGAGCCATCGGCACGACGGGTACGGGTACGGCGGTTGGGGCAAGGGCGGCCCGATGGGCGGTCCTGACAGCTGGCGCGAAGAGCGCGAGCGCCGGATGGCCGAGCTGCACCAGCGGCTGCACGACGAGGAGGACGCGAAGGGTTCGAACCCGAGCGGCGCGAACCCGGGCAGCGCCTCCAGCGCGGGCGGCAGCTCCGGCACCACGCCGAGCTGACGCCCAAGTCCCCCGTTTCCAGCGGCGGCGGTCCAATCGGATCGCCGCCGCTTCCTTCTCTCCTCCGTCTCCCCGTAGAGTGGGTTCGATGCAGACCATCCTGGTCGTGGACGACGAGCCGAAGATTGCCCAGCTCGCCCGCGACTACCTCGAGCACGCCGGCTTCGCCGTCCTGACCGCGGCCGACGGCCCATCCGCGCTGCACGCGGCCCGGACGCGTCACCCCGACCTCGTCGTGCTCGACCTCGGCCTGCCCGGCCTCGACGGCCTGGATGTCATCCGCGCCCTTCGCGCCGCCGGCTCGACCCCGATCGTCGTCGTGACCGCACGCGACACCGAGCTCGACAAGCTGCTCGGGCTCGAGCTGGGCGCCGACGACTACGTCACCAAGCCGTTCAGTCCGCGCGAGCTGGTCGCGCGTGTCCGAGCGGTCCTTCGGCGCGCCGAGCGAGCCGCCGAGCCCGGCGACCGGGTCGAGGTCGGGGACCTGGTGCTTGAGGTGCCGCGGCTTCGAGCGACGGTCGCCGGTCGGGCAGTCGATCTGACCCCGACGGAGTTCGCGATCCTCGAGACGATGGCGCGCGCGCCGGGCCGGGTGTTCACCCGATCGCAGCTGCTCGACGCGGTGCACGGCATCGCGTTCGAGTCGTACGAGCGGGCGATCGACGCGCACGTCAAGAACATCCGTCGGAAGCTGGAGCCGGAGCCCGGTCGGCCTCGCTATCTCCTCACGGTCTACGGCGTTGGCTATCGCGTCGCGGATCCCGAGCCATGACGAACCACGACCATGGCACCGAGCACGAGCACGAGCACGGACCGACCACGCATACGCACGTCAAGCCCCCGTGGTGGCCCGAGGACGAACCATGGCCGCCCGGTGGGTGGGGGCCGCGCCGCGGGCCGGCCGCGCGACGGGCGCGTCGACGGATGCGCATGGCGGCAGCCATGTCGTCCGGCGCCGATTCCGGCTCGGCCGACGATCGCCCCGGCTCGGAGTGGTATGGCTGGCCGGGCTGGCGCCGCGGCCTCGGCTGCATGGTGGTGCTGTTCGCGACCTTCCTCGTCTCGGTCGGCGTGCTGGTGCTGTGGGTGCTCAGCAGCCTGTTTGGGCGCGGCGGTGGGGAGGGCCCGCTTGCGAACCTGGCGCGTCCCGCCTCGCTCATCGTGCTGGTCGTCGGGATCATCGCCCTCGCGATCGGCGTGCGGCTCGCGCGGCGGGTCGGGCGCCCGTTGTCGGAGCTGGTCGATGCCGCGAACCGCATCGAGTCGGCGGACTACACCGTTCGGGTCGACGAGACGCCACAGGGCGGCTCCGACCTGCGCGGGCTGAGCCGCGCCTTCAACTCCATGGCGGAGCGACTCGAATCCGAGGACGCGACGCGGCGACGGCTCCTTGCCGATGTCAGCCACGAGCTGCGCACGCCGCTCGCGGTCATCCAGGGCAACCTCGAGGCGCTGCTCGATGGCGTCTATCCGCCCGATGCAGCGCACATCCACCCGATCCTCGAGGAGACGCGGGTCCTCGAACGGCTCATCGACGACCTTCGGACGTTGAGCCTCGCCGAATCCGGGGCACTGCCGCTCCATCGCGAGCTCACCGATCCCGACGTGCTGCTCGATGACGTCGTCTCTGCGCATCGGGCGCGCGCTGCCGCCTCCGGCGTCACCCTTTCGATCGCCGCCGGGCCGGATGTGCTGCCGATCGAGATCGATCCGGTCCGGATGCGCCAGGTCATCTCCAACCTCGTCGACAACGCGCTGCGGGTCATGCCGAGCGGCGGGTCGATCACGCTCCGTGCCGCGTCGGCCGCCTCCTCCGTGACATTGACCGTCGCCGACGACGGCCCCGGCATCCCGGCAGAGCTGCTGCCGAACGTCTTCGAGCGCTTCGCGAAGTCACCGACCTCCCGTGGCTCCGGGCTTGGGCTGGCCATCGCGCGGGCGATCGTGGAGGCTCACGGCGGCACGATCGCCGCGCACGCCGTGGAGGCGCCCGCTCCGGGCCACGGCACCACCATCTCGATCAGCCTTCCGAACGCAGCGGGCACGTAAACAAGTCGTGGAAGCGCGCCGCGCTACTCGCCTGCGCGCTCCGCCACGGCCATTTGAATGACCCAATTCCGGCCCCAAACGTGCGTTGCCGCGGGCGATGACCGTCGGCGTGATACGAAGCAACCGCCCGCCATTCGAATGCAGCCGACGGTCATGGGCTGGAGCAAGGTCAAGACGCCGGCCGATTTCGGTCATACGAGGATCGGCGAGCCGCACCGCGCGCGGGGCGTCCCGTAATCCCGACCGCGGCGCTGGGGTTTCAAGGCGACCTGATGTACCCTGAACCCACGATGACCGATACCGCCGAGACCACCGCGCCCGCCGCCGACGCACCCGAGGCGGCCGCCGCCACGGACGGCGCCGCCCCGAACGCGCCCCTGTTCGATGCAGAGCGCCGGGCGACCGAGCTGGCCATCCTCGATGCGCTGCGCGCCGTCGTCGACCCGGAGATCGGGATGAACGTCGTCGAGCTCGCACTGATCAAGCAGATCCTGCTCGGCCAGAACGAGACCGAGATCAAGATGATCCTGACGACACCCTTCTGCCCCTACGCGGGCTCGATGATCGCCCAGGTGCAGGAGCAGGCAGAATCGGTCGTCGAGCACCCGGTCAAGGTGACCCTCCTCGCCGAGCGCTGGGATCCCCGCGACGCCGGCCTGATGTGGTGATAGCGGCACGCTGACATGAGCAATCGCAGCCCGATCGACTCCGTGGTCGCAACCACGAAGGGCGACGACGGGACCACGGGCCTGCTCTACGGCGGCGCGCGCATCGGCAAGGACGACCCGCGCACCGAGGCCTACGGCACGATCGACGAAGCCATCGCCGCGCTCGGCATCGCCCGCGCCAATCTCGGCGTCAAGCGCGGCCACGGCACACTGCCATCCGGGCTGGGTGGCCTCGCGCCGCTGATCCTGCGCTTCCAGCGCGAGCTCTTCGTCGCGGGCGCAGAGCTCGCCACGAACCCGGATGCATGGGATCGACTCCAGGACGGCGTGACCCGCGTGTCCGAGGCGATGGTCAAGGGCGTCGAGGAGACGCTCGTCGAGCTCGAGGCGCACATCGAGATGCCGAAGGAGTTCGTTGTCCCCGGCGAGACGCCGACGAGCGCCGCGCTCGAGCTGGCACGCACCATCCTGCGCCGCGCCGAACGCCGTGCCGTGGCCCTGAGCCACGACGGCCTCGTGCCCGGACCCAACCTCATTCCCTACCTCAACCGCCTTGCCGACCTCGTGTGGGTCTTGGCACGCGCGGCCGAACGTGCAGAATCACGGACGTCGACGCCGGCCCGAAAGCCGGGATCGACCACTCGAAGGGAGAACCGAACGTGACCTTCCAGAACGCACCCGGCAGCGGGTACGGCCAGCCCGGCGACAACCGCGGCGTGATCATCAACGGCCAGGCGCAGCCGGCCGTCCAGACCGCCTTCCTCACGCAGGCGTTCTTCTGGATGTTCGCGGGCCTCCTGGTCACCGCGGCGATCGCGGCGTTCGTCCAGGCGAACGATTCGCTGCTCCGCTTCGCGGGCAGGAACCTCGTGCTGCTGTTCATCGGCCAGATCGCCCTCGCGATCGGCATCCAGTGGGGCATCCGCCGGATCAACGCCACGCTCGCGCTCGGGCTGTTCTTCGTCTATGCGGCGAGCCTCGGGCTGACCATCGGCCTGATCGTCACCTTCTACACGAACGAGTCCGTTGTCAGCGCGTTCCTGTCCGCCAGCGCCATGTTCGGCGGCGCCGCGATCTACGGGTACACCACGAAGCGCTCGCTCGCGAGCATGGGCGGCTACCTGTCCATGGGGCTGTTCGGGCTGATCGTCGCGATCGGCGTGAACATCTTCCTGGGCAGCGGGCCGCTCGGGTTCATCATCGCGATCATCGGCGTCGTGATCTTCACGGGCCTGACCGCGTGGGACGTGCAGCGGATCACCGCCGGTGGGCTCGTGCAGGCGACCGGGTCCGTCGAGAAGGCCGCCGTGATCGGCGCGCTCCACCTCTACCTGGACTTCGTCAACCTCTTCCTGTTCCTCCTCCGGATCTTCGGGAGCGGGCGCCGCTGATCGCCCGGCGTTCTCGCCCAGCGCGAGGACGTCGAGCTCCTGCCTCGAGCGCGATGGGCGGGAGCCCTTCGCACACTGGTTCGGTCGCTGCAGCCGGGGATCCTTGGCCGCTGACCTTTGCGCTGGCCGGCGCGGCCTCGAGTAGCGCTCGCGCGTCCTCGAGCCGGCGAGCCATGAACGTCGCAACCTGGACCGGCGGCGCGGGGTGGGCCCACGCGTAGCCCTGGCCCATGTCGCAGCCGAGGTCGCGCAGGCGCCGTGCCTGCTCGTCGGTTTCGATGCCTTCGGCGACCACCGTGATGCCGAGGCCGTGGGCCAGTGAGACCACCGCCCGCACGATGCCCACGTTCGGGTCCGCAACGTCGAGGTCGGTGACGAACGACCGGTCGACCTTGATGATGTCCAACGGCAGCTGGCGCAGGTACGCGAGCGACGAGTAGCCGGTCCCGAAGTCATCGAGGACCACCCGCACGCCGAGCGAGCGAAGCTCCTCGAGCACCGCGAGGCTCGCCTCGGAGCGGTCCATCACGCTCGATTCGGTGATCTCCAGCTCCAGGGCGCACGGCTCCAGGCCGGTCGAGCGGAGGACCTGCGAGATGCTGTTCGCAAGGTCGGGGTCCAGGAACTGGCGCGGCGACAGGTTCACGCTCATCACGAGGTTCTCGCCCGGCCAGCGCCTGCGCCAGAGCGTCGCCTGCCGGCACGCCTTCTCGAGGATGACGCGGCCGATCGCCACGATGAGCTCCGACTCCTCGGCGAGCGCGATGAAGTCCACGGGCAGCACGAGGCCGCGGGACGGGTGCTGCCATCGCGCGAGCGCCTCGAAGCCCACGACGCGCGACGTGCGCAGATCGAGGATGGGCTGGTAGTGGACGATCAGCTCGTCGCGCTCCAGGGCGCTCCACAGCTCTGCCTCGAGGTCCAGGCGCTGGAGCGCACCTCGACTGTTCAGCGGGTCGTACATGGCGATTCGCGTCGTCGGGTTGCGCTTCGCGCCCACGAGCGCGATCTCGGCCTCCTGGAGCAGGTCGCCGCCGCCGGTGTTGCCGGGCATGCCGACCGACACGCCCATGCTGGCGCTGATGAACCACGTGCGGCCGTCGACGTCGAACGGCGGCTTGAGACGAAGCTGGAGCTGGTCCGCGAAGGCGCGAGCAGCGTCCGCGTCCCGCCCGGGCAGGAGCATCGCGAACGTATCGCCGCCGAAGCGGGCAATGGTGTCATCGGGTTTGAGGCAAGCCAGCAACCGGGACCCCACCTCGCGCAGCACGCGATCGCCCGCTGCGTGCCCGAGGCTCTCGTTGACGATCTCGAACCGGTCCACGTCGAGGAGGACCACGGCGACCGGTTGCGTGGCCACGCCCACGGGCTGCGCGGCGAGCTGGTCGACGACGCGCTGGATCAGCGTCTCCCGCGTCGGCAGGCCCGTGACCGGGTCGCGCGGCGAAAGTGCCTGCTCCTGCAGGCGGGCATTCTCGAGGGCGATCGAGGCGAGCTGCGCGAACCGCGTCAGCGCGTCGACCTCGGCCTGGCGGAACACGCGCTTCGCGCTCCCGGACGAGAGGCCCAGCGCACCCACGACCCGGCCGCCGACTCTGAGCGGCACCCCGACCACGGCGCCGACGCGTCCGATGTACTGCGGCAGCGCGCCCGGATACGTGTCGTAATCGTCGATCACGATCGGCTCGCCGGTCGAGAAGACGTAGCCGCCGATGCCCTGCGTCACGGGTGACTGGAACCCCACATCGCCGGCGGTCTCGCCGATCCCGGCAGCAACCGTGATGTGGGTCGCGCCGGGCTCGCCGAGGTAGACGTAGCCGTCGCGCACGCCGAGCAGGCGCGCGGCGCGGACCAAGATCGAATCGAGCAGTTCCTCGGCGCCGAGGCCGTCGAGCAGGCCCATCGCGGTCTCGTCGAGCGCGGCCACGAACTGGTCGCGGGAGTTCCGGAACGGCGCGCCCTTCGCGACGAACAGCGCCTGGTCGGCGGTCTCGACGATGGTGTCCTTGTCGGCCCCGTCTTCCGGGTAGCAGGCGATGCCGACGCTCATGGTGACGTGGGGACCACCGGAATCGTCCGGGATCGCCTCGACCGCGCTGCGGATCCGCCGCGCCACCTCTTCCGCCGCCTGGCGCCCGACCTCCGGGAGGATCACCGCGAACTCGTCACCGCCGTAGCGGTAGGCGCGATCGCCCTGCCGGATGCACGACTCGATCGCGCGGCTCACGGCGACGAGCAGGTCGTCGCCCGCGGGATGGCCGCTCCGGTCGTTGTATCCCTTGAACCGATCCAGGTCCATCATCAGGACCGCCACGGATCGGCCATGGACCGCGCCGAGCGCGGCCTGCAGCTCGCGCTGGAACGCGCCGTGGTTGCGGAGGCCCGTGAGCGCGTCACGCTCCGCCTGGACCTTCACCTCGTCGTGCGCCTCGGCGTTGCGCAGCGCGATTGCGGCCTGCGCCGCGAAGAGCTTCGTCAGCTCGAACTCGTTCTGGCTGTAGTGCTTTTCCTCGCCGCCCATCCGGCCGATGTTCAGCGTGCCCAGGACCTCGCCTTCGGCCATGAGCGGGACGATGACCATGGATTCGGGCTCGAACGGGGTCCCGGGAATCTGGATGGACCGCGGATCCATGTGCGCGTCGTTGGCCAGGACTGCTTCGCGGTGGTCGACCGCCCAGCCCGTCAAGCCCGTCCCCAGCGGCGCGTCGTAGCCGAGGATGAGCTCGGCGAACCGGTCGCGGGCGATGAGCGGTCGGCGGACGTTGCGGGCGCGGTCGATGCGATAGATGGTCAGCGAGTCGTACGTCACCACGGTCTTCAGGGAGTCGGCGATCATCTCGAGGACGCCGGTGGGGTCGAGCGTGGACAGCAGGCGCTCGTTGACGGCCATCAGGCGGCGCTGGCTGACGAGCTGGTGCTCGAGCTCCTCCTGCTGGTGCCGGAGCTGGTCGAGCCGCTCGGCGTTCACGAGGGCCTGCGCGGCGGCGCCGGCAAAGATGCTCATCGTCAGCTCGTCGCTCGGGCCAAAGCGGTCGCGGCCGAGCCGGGACACGACCACGACGCCGTGGACGTGCTCCTCGTGGGTCATCGGCACGACGAGCATGGACTCGGGGCCGTTCGTCTCACCGACGACGAGGCTTCGTGGGTCGACGTGCGCGTCGCCGAGGACGATGGTCGCGCCGTGCTCGGCCACCCACCCGGTCAGGCCCTCGCCGACGCGGACGCGGAGCATCTCGGGATCGGGGTCGCTGCGACCCATGAACACGCCTTCGAACGCGATCGGTTCGCACCAGCCGGTGTCGTGCTCGACCTTGTAGACGCGGAGCGTGTCGAACTCGATCAGGTTGTGGGCCTCGGCCACGATCGTCTCGCCGATGCCGCGGACGTCCTGGATCCCGCTCAGCCGGGCGGACAGGTCCTGGATCGCCCGCAGTCGGCCGGCAAGGTCCTCGACCGACGCCATGAGCCGCGCGTTTCCGATCGCGGTCGCGATGGTGTCGCCGAAGCTGCCGGCGAGGGCCGTCTCGTCGGCGGACCAGTCGTACGGCGTGCGGTGGTAGAGCACGAGGAGGGCAACGGGCTCGCCACGGAACGTCGCGGGCACGAAGCACAGCGACGCGATCCCGGAATCGGCGTACAGCTTCCGCATCTCTGCCGTGAGCGTCGGGTCCTTCGCATCGAAGACGAGGACCCGTCCGGTTCGGACGGCTTCGAAGCCGGCGAGGTTGGAGTCACGCGTGGCCGCGGCCACGCGCCGCTCGATCTCGTCCGGGAAGTCACGTCGCGCAACGAGCTCGAGTGGGTGCTCGCGATCGTTGTGCCACAGCCACAGGCCGGCGCGATCCGAGTGGAAGAGCCGCTCCGAGTTGTCGAGGACCTCCTCGAGCACCGGCTGGAGCGCGTCGGAGCCCGAAAGCTCGGAGGCGAGGCGGCGCAGCGCGTCGGCGCCGGTCCTGCCGACGGCGCGCCCGGTCGCGGGCTTGGCGTGGCCGTTCGCGGCAGCCTCGTGCAAGCTGACCACCTTGGCGGCCGTCCGCGGCCGCGCTGCGAGTGCCATGGGGCTCGGCGAAGCTCCCTTTGGCCGGGTCCACACCCAGCCGATGTCGTGCGGTGCGGTCGTGCACCCCACGTGATCGGAACCGTACGGTCTGGTCCGGTCGCGAACGATAGGAAGGGAGTACTACGCGAGCTCCGCGATCGAGGCGATCATGGCGTCGGCGTATGGTTCGAGGCTGGCACGATCGCCGACGCCCGTGAGGACGGCGATCGACCGCCGCGCACCCGCCTGGCGACCCATGAGCAGGTCCGCGGGCGAGTCGCCGACGACGGCGGTTCGGTCGGGCGGGATGCCGAGCTCCCGGCACAGGTGCAGCACTGGATCCGGTGACGGCTTGGTCCGGATGCCGTCGTCGGCGCAGACGAGGTTCGCGAACTGGTGCGAGATCCCGAGCGCGGCGAGTGTCCGCTCGGTGGGGTCGCGGTCGTCGCTCGTGGCGACGGCAAACGTTGGCACGCGTGGGCGGAGCGTGTCGAGGAGCCTGGGAAGGTCGGTCACCGGGTGTGCCAGCGCAACGGGATCCGGTGCGTGCCAGGCCGCCTCGACGGCGGCTGCCGCGTCATCGGGTGTCGCGCCTGCCTCCGCCACGTCCGCCTGGACGACATCGCGGATCCGTGACATCGGGGTGGCGGCGAGCAGGCCGTGGGCATGCACGAGCCCCGTGGCGCGGTCCACCCCCAGCAGCGGGTACAGCCGCTCGCGGAGCGCCAGTCCCGAGGCACGCTCCAGGCGGTTCGCCAGCTCCTCGACCCAGTTCCCCCACATGAGGTGGAACTCGATCAGCGTGCCGTCCTTATCGAAGACGAGGAGCTCGATCCCCTCGAGCAGATCGCTCTCGCGAGGAAGGGTCACGCCTCCGCGATGAGCGCTTCGACCGAGTCCAGGGGCGCCTTGGCGTCGAGGACGAGCGGGCCCTCGATCGGGAAGTTCACGGTTGCCGTGTCGCCGATGTTCGGCAGCTTGAGCGTCGGCTCGTTGAACTCGTCGAGGACGACGACCGGGCCGTCCGCACCGTCCTTGCCCGCAAGCCCGACGCGGATCCGGACGATCGAGCCGAGGAAGCTCACGTCCGTGACCTTGCCGGTGAGGTTGTTCATGCTCGCGTCGCCAGTGCCCAGCGAGACCATCTCGGGGCGCAGCGCAACCTTGACCTCGCGACCGGTGCTGCCTTCGAACGCACCGACGCCCCGGAGCTTGACCGGCTGGCCGGCCACGGTCAGCTCGCCGTTGGCGGCGTTCACGACCGTGCCGGTGAGCACGTTGAGCGTGCCGACAAACGACGCCACGAAGGCGGTCGCCGGGAAGTTGTAGATCTCGAACGGCGTGCCGACCTGCTCCATTCGGCCCTCGCTCATGACGACCACGCGATCGGAGAGCGAGAGCGCCTCCTCCTGGTCGTGGGTCACGTACACGGTGGTGATTCCGAGCTGCCGCTGGATCGAGCGGATCTCGTGGCGCAGCGCGACGCGGATCTTCGCGTCGAG
>DATAIB010000312.1:0-9372 GCA_036262855.1 Candidatus Limnocylindrales bacterium | reverse complement strand
GACAGCCTCGCCATCGGCGAGCAGGATCGCTACGTCACCCGCGCGACCGACGGCGCGGGCAACCTGGGCCCGTGGCACTACGGCTCGACCTTCGCGCTGCGACTCACGCAGCAGTCGAGCAGCACGGTGCGGTACGCCGGGTCGTGGGTGGCGATCGGGAACGCATACGCGTCGGGCGGCAGCCTCCGCTACTCCACCGCCGCAGGCGCCAGCGCCACATTCACCTTCACGGGCCGCAGTGTCGCCTGGGTGTCGTTCCGCAGCCCCGTTCGTGGCTCGGCGAAGGTCTACATCGACGGCGTCTACAAGGCCACCGTCAACCTGTACGCCTCGACGTTCTCGGCTCGCGATGTCGTGTACGCCGCCAGCTGGTCCGTCGATGGGCCGCATACCCTGCGGATCGTGAACGCGGGCACGGCCGGGCATTCGCGCGTCGACATCGATGCGTTCCTGACACTCGCCGCTCCCTGAGCGATAGCCTCGCGATCCACGGTTCGGCCACACTTGCGTCATGAGTGACACCTCCGGGGTCGCCGCGCGCCCGCCGGCCATCGCCGATGTCGCCTGGACCGGCGCGATCACCACGGTGAAAGCCGCGGTCCTTGCGTTGGCGGCCGATGCCGCCCTCAACTCCGACTCGCCGCGGTTCAGGGGCAAGGCGATGAAGGCCCGGGCGATCGGCTACGTGGGTGCGCTGCTGGTCGTGCCAGTGGCGTGGCGGCTCCGTGGTCGGCGCAAGGACGAGCGCTACCCGCGCGAGCTGGACCTCCTCGTCGCGCTGCCGATCCTCGCGGATGCCGGCGGCAATGCCGTCGGCATCTACCAGCGGGCGCATGTCGACGACGCAATCCACTTCGCGAACGGCGCGCTCTTCTCCGGCGTCGTGGGCGCACTCGTCGCGCCTCGCGCCAGGACGGCATGGGAAGCCGGTGCGGTCGCGGCCTCGCTCGGGGTAGCGACTGGAGCGGTGTGGGAGATCCTCGAGTGGACGGCGATGAAGCTCGGCGCGAAGGGCATGAACCTGTCCTACGACGACACGATGGAGGACCTGATCGAGACCTCCGCGGGCGCCCTCCTCGGCGGCCTCGTCACGCTCCTCCAGAACCCGCGCCGGCTGCGCCGCGTTCCCGGCCGGTCCGATGACCCGGTGCTGCGCCGCCGTTGATCGACGTCCGGTTCCTCGGACACTCGACGGTCCTGCTCGACCTCGGCGGCGTCCGCGTCCTGACCGACCCCTTCCTCCGGGGGCGCCTCGGGCCCCTGCAGCGCCACGGTGCCGTGCCGGATCCAGCGTCACTCGACGTCGAAGTCGTCGTCGTCTCGCACGGCCATCCCGACCATTTCGATCCTGCGTCGATCGAGGTGCTGCCCGGTGCGCCGATCCTCGTCGTCCCGCGCGGGCTCGGTCCGAAGGCGACCCGGCTCGTGGGCGCGTCCCGAGTCCTGGAGCTCGAGGCCGGCGGGTCCGTCGAGGTCGCTGGTGTGCGCATTGCCGGCGTCCCGGCTCGGCACTGGATCACGCCGGGCGCGCCGCGTGCAACCCCGATCGGCTACGTGATGGAGCGCGTGGGTGCCCGCGCCGAGCGCATGGGCCCCGGCGGCGGGCGCGTGTACTTCGCCGGGGACACGGGCCGGTACGCATCGATGACGGAATCCGTTGGGCCCGTGGACCTGGCGTTGCTGCCCGTGTGGACGTGGGGACCGCATCTCGGTCCAGGGCACCTCGGGCCGCGCATGGCCGCCCAGGTCGCCGCCGAGCTGTCGCCGCATGCCGTGATCCCGATCCACTGGGCCACCCTCTACCCGCGGCAGCTCCATCGGGTGTGGCGCGGGCCGCTCGCGGATCCGGGCCATCGGTTCGCGGCGCACGTTCGCAAGCTTGCCCCCGCGGTTTCCGTGCATGTGCTCCAGCCGGGCGACCACGTGGTCGTGGAGCGTCCCTAGCGATCAACGTCGGATCCATCGCACGTCCAGCGGTTGAACACCGGACGAGACGCCAGCAGAACCGATCCAGCCGCCGTGCCAAGCGTTTGATCGCACCGTTGGCGGCTGGGCGGGCGCCGCAGCGGCGATTCGGAACCTGCGTCGCTCGTCCACCCGCCGCACGCGCGATATTTCGCACGGTTTGGCAGCACGGCCGGGCGCGCGGCGTTCGGCCGCTCGATCCTAGACTTCGGGAATGGCGACTTCGAACGCGGAATCGGCCGCGAAGGGCCGGCTCATGCAGCTGCTGCTGTCACGCGGCGGCGCCGTTGCGGCGCCGGGCGTCGGTGACGAGCACGGCGAGCCGACGATGGTCCTCCAGCACCGCGAGGCGCTGGTGTACACGCTCGGCAAGGCGGCGGCGCTCGAGCAGCTCGTGATGTGCCAGTACCTGTACGCGGCGTTCTCGATGAAGGACCGCGAGGACGACGGGCTGGCGGACGATCAGCTCAAGGCGGTGAAGCGCTGGCGTCGCGAGATCATCCACATCGCGGAGCAGGAGATGCTTCACCTCGCGCTGGTGCAGAACCTGCTCACCGCCGTCGGTGCGTCGTCGTCGTTCGGTCGCCCGAACTTCCCGCTGCCGCCCTACGCGTACCCCGCCGGCATCAAGATGGCGCTGCTGCCGTTCGGCGAGGAGTCGCTGCGGCACTTCGCGTACCTCGAGCGACCCGAGGGCCTCGACATGGCAGACCAGGACGCCTTGGCCGCCGTCGAGAAGGCCGCTCCCCTGCCCCGCGCCTCGGACGACGAGATCGGGGCGCACCTCCAGGACTTCGAGACGATCGGCGGGCTCTACCGCGCCATCGAGCTCGGCCTGGACCGGCTCGCCACGCGCCTCGGTGAGGCTCGCCTGTTCGTCGGCCCGCCCGAGGCGCAGGCGACCGGCGCCCACTTCTGGGGCTTCGACGACCTGACGCCGGTCACGGACCTCGCATCGGCGCGGGCCGCCATCGACACCATCGTCGAGCAGGGCGAGGGCGCCCGAGGCGAGTGGCGCGATGCCCATTTCGGGCGGCTCGTCACGATCCTCGACGAATACCTGGAGCTGCGCGACGCGGACCCGGCCTTCGAGCCCTCGCGGCCCGTGCTCGCCGCCTACGTGCGTGAACGCGAGGACGGCCTCGAGGTGCCGGTCATCTCGGACGCGTTCGCATCGCGCGCGACGGACCTGCTGAACGCGATCTACGAGGTGATCCTCCAGCTGCTTGCGCGGTACTTCGCGCACACGGACGAGTCCGAGGAGCAGCTGCGGGTCCTCGCCCAGGTGGCGATGCTGCTCATGAAGAACGCGATCAAGCCGCTCGGCGGTCTCGTGACGCGGCTCCCGGTCGGGTTCGAGCACCTGGATAGAACGGTCGGCCCGACGTTCGAGCTCTTCTACCCGGTCGACTACCTGCTCCCGCACCGCGAGGCGGCGTGGGTGGTGCTCGAGGAGCGCCTGCGCGATCTCGCGGAGCTCGGTGTTCGATGCCGCGACGTGTGCTCGCCGCTCCACATGCCCGTGCTCAACCAGGTGACCGCCGCGCTCACCGCGCAGGCCGACGAGCTCGCCGCGGCGCGCTGAATTTCGCGCCGTACCGGACGGCGCGAGTGCCTCTAGCCTTGGCGATGCATGATTCCGGGTGGCTGGACCCCAAGAGGAGAGACGATGGCAAACGGCTACAAGAAGGCGCGCAAGGCTGAAGCACAGGCGCGGATGGTCGAAACCGAGCGCGCGTGGCGCGGCAGCATCCCGGCGGAGACCGCAAAAGCGTTCGATGCGCAGATCCGCGCCGCCAAGGAACGCGGCCCCGTGCCGCCGCCCCCGGACATGGCGCCCGGCACCCGGCCCAATCCGCCGCGACCCGGTCGCGAGCCGAAGCCGCCCAAGACCGACGATCGCAACCGGCGCTCCCGGTGAAGCGGAAGAAGGTCTTCTACCCCACGGCCACGGCCGGCGCGCCGGCCCCTCCGGGAGCACCGGGCGCCTCGGCGGCTGATGCCCGAGCCGCGGCAGCCGCTGCGCGGACGGTGACGATCAACCTCGGTGCGCTCGCCGCCGGCGCCAACATCAACGTCGGTGACAGGGTGCAGATCCCGAGCGGGCTCTACGCAGGCGAGATGGCCACGGTCGAATCCGTCGTCGGTGGCGTGATCCCGGCGGCGGTCATCCGGACGGACGCCGGGATGACGCGGCGCGTTCGCGCGGTCGACCTCGTTCCCGTCAAGGAGCCCTAGGCAGAGCTCGCCGCTACTGCGGGTCGAACACCGTCGCGACGAACATCGCGCGGCAGTCCAGGAGCACCGTCGCCGCGACGATGGCGGGCTCGCCCGGCGTGCCCGATTTCGGGGCGCACGTCGATGCGCCGGCGTCGTCGAGGTGCGCGGTCACCTTCGCCTTCATCGAGTCACCCTGCTTGTGCGACCCGGCCGCGTCCTTCAGCTCCGGTGGAACGGCGACGACGACCGTGGAGGTCTTGCTGCCCCAGCGGAACGTGGAGAGGCACCCGGCCATCCAGTCCGGCGTGTCGTACAGGATCCCGCTGCCGCAGTTGCCGCCCCAGACGACGGTCGCGGTGAACGTGAGCTCCTTCCCGCCGTAGCACAGGATCCGCAACGCCGGATCGAGCGCGCTGATGTCGGTGAGCGTCGGCACGGGCGGGCAGTCGACCGCCGCCGGCTCGGCCCAGGGCGTCCCGTCGCGCGCGGCGACCGAGATCCAGCCGTCCTGCGTGACCCGCTTCGCGACCGGTCGAACCAGGTACCAGTTGTAGCCCGTGCCGTCCGCAACCGGCCCGCTGATGACGTACACGCGCTGGCCGGTCTCGAGCAGCGGGTTGAACTTGACGGAGTCCTCGGCGACGCTCGGCTTGGAGCGCACACGAAGCGGCCCCTCGATGATCGACAGGAGCGTGTCCGGCGCGTAGCCCGTCGCCGCGCTCTCCACGGGCGTGTTCGTCGGCGCTGCGGTCTCGGCGGGCGGGGCCTGCGTGGCGGGCTTGTTGCCGCCACACGCGGCGACGACAAGCACAACCAGGATCAAGAGCGTGCGGGTTCGCATGGCATCGAGTCTACGGGGCCGCCACCTGACTGCAACGCGCCAACCGTCCTCGAAATCGCCACGACCACCAGCGCGGCCCACGCTCGCTGCGATCCCATTCGCAACACCCGTGGAGGACCCCATGGATCAGCTTTCCAACCTGCTCGGTGGCCAGGGCGGCGGTGCCCTGCAGACCATCGTCAATGCCTTCCAGAGCGGCCAGCACCAGCAGGCGTCCGACGCGGACGTGAGCTCCACCTACGACCAGGTGGCGACACAGCTCCCGCCCGACCAGTACCAGCAGGCAGCGCGCGACGCGTTCTCTCGACTCTCACCGGAGCAGCGCCAGGACTTCCTGCAGGAGCTGCAGAACGGCGCCAGCTCGCAGGGGCTCGACCACCCGTCCGTCCAGCAGGCGACGGCCGACCCTGACAGCCTCGCGCAGGCGACCACGCAGCTGCACCAGCAGCAGCCCGGCTCGCTGGGCCAGCTCTTCGCGCCCGGCGGGACGTTCTCGAGCCCCGTCGCGAAGGCGGCGCTGCTCGGAATCACCGCGATGGCGGCGCAGGCGCTGATGGGCCGCCGCTAGAAGGTCGTCCTGGTCTCCTTGGCCCTGCCCTCGTCGATCGAGGCGTAGGTCAGGAGCATCACCTCGAGCACGTGGCGGGCGTGCTCGGCGGTGAGGACGGACTCCTCGAGACCGGCCAGGCAGCGGATGAAATGCCGGGCGCCGGCTTCTACCGTGCCCACCTCGTCCGTCGGGGCTTCGGTCGCCGTTCGCCAGCCGTGACCCTCGCCCGCCGGGTCCGTCTCGAAGATCTGCACGGGGGCGTCTCGCTCCCACGACTTGCCGCCGAAGCTGACGGCGCCGCGCTCGAACTGGATCTCCAGCCATGGCGCCAGCGTGTCGTGGGCCGCGAAGCTCGCGAGGAGCTGGCCGAGCGCCCCGGAGGCGAACTCCAGCTGGACGAGGATGTGGTCCGGCGTGTTGACCTCGATGGACTGACCGGCTTTCGGGCCGCCAAGGATCCGGCGCTGCGGGAGCGCGATCGAGCCCATCGCCTGGACCCGCGCGATCGGCCCGAGCACCGTCGTCATCTCGTGGAGGCGGTAGACGCCGTGGTCGAACAGCGGCCCGACGCCCTCGCGGTAGAACGGCGTCGGGTCGCCCGTATATTCCCGCCACGCTGCGGGCCCGGGGTCGGCGTGGTGTGCGACGGCAAGCGTCGGCTTGCCGAGCGTCCCCGACGCGGCCAGGTCCCTCAGCCAGCGCATGCGTCCCGTCACGGCAGATGCAGTGGCCGCCTGGAAGAGGACTCCGCGCTCCTTCGCGAGCGCGATGAGCGCATCTGCCGCCGGCAGGCCACCCGCGATCGGCTTCTCGCTGAAGAGGGCGACGCCGTTGTCGAGGATCACTTCGTTGACCGCGCCGTGCAGCGGTGCCGGCGTGAGGTTGAACACGCCATCGAGCCGTTGATCGCCGAGCATTGCCTCAACGGCGCGATACGGCGCGGCACCCGGCGACCAGTCGGCGATCGAGGCCGCGACCGCCTCAGCAGCACCTTCGCGCGGATCGGCGAGCGCCACCACGGAAGCGAGAGTCGCCGCTCCGCGGATGCCGGGCAGGTAATGGCGCGTCGCCACGTCCCCGCAGCCGACGATCCCGATGCGCAGCGTCATGCGCCGAGGCTATCCGACACGGCGCGACGATCGCTGATCGTGACCCCGAGCGATGCGACCGTCACGCACACGATGGCGATGACGAGCTTCGAATCGAGGCCCTGACTGAGGAGCAGGGCGCCCGCGACGGCGGCGATCACGGGCTCGAGCGTCATGAAGATTCCGTAGGTCCGCGGCGTGACGCGCTTGAGCGCCTCGAACTCGAGGGACAGCGGCAGCGCGGTCGACAGCATCGCAACGACGGCCGCCGCGCCGAGGAGCCCCAGGTCGAGCCGATCCAGTCCGCCGACCGCGAGCTCGACCGGCAGCGCGAACAGCGTTCCCGCGACCATCGCGAGGGCAAGCCCCGCGTTCCCGGTCACGCGCTGGCCGACGCGTCGGCTCATCACCACGATGCCCGCCCAACCCGCACCCGCGGCGAGCGCAAGCCCCACGCCGAGCGGATCCAGCGTGCTGCCGATCTCCGGTGTCAGCAACCCGAGCCCGATCGCCGCGAGCCCGATCCACGCAAAGTCGAGCCGCTTGCGCGACGTCGCTGCTGCGAGCCCCAGCGGCCCGACGAACTCGATCGCGACCGCGAGTCCGAGCGGGATCCGCGAGATCGCGCCGTAGAAGCACAGGTTCGTCGCCGCGATCGTGAAGCCGAACAGGACGATCGAACCGACGTTGCGCCGCGCCGTCTCGTCGATCGAGCGCCGGAACGCGACCAGGAGCAGTGGCGACGCGATCAGCAGCCGCAGGAACGTCGTGGCGACCGGCCCGATCGACGGGAAGAGGTGCACCGCGATCGATGCACCCACCTGGATCGACACGATCGAGCCGAGCAGGAGCGCCGGGGCCGGCACGGCGTCGGTCGCGCGACGTTCCGAGGTTGGCGCGGCCACCGCAAGGTCGTTCACTGCGCTAGTTTGCGGGTCGATGCCGATCATCGACGTCCACACCCACATGTTCACGCGCCACTGGCTCGAGCTGCTGCGCGCGCACGGCTCGCCATATGGCGTGGTGGTCCGGCCCGACGGTCGGGATGAGATCTACCGCGGCGCGACGCCGGTCGTCTTCCCGCAGCCCGGCCATTTCGACTACGACCTGCGCATCCAGGCGATGGACGCGGCCGGCATCGACGTCTCGATCGTGTCGCTCACCTGTCCGAACGTCTACTGGGGCGGCGAGGCGGTGTCCTCCGAGGCCGCGCGCGAGTCGAACGCGACCATGGCCCAGGCGCAGCGCACGTACCGGGACCGCATTCGCTGGCTCGCCTCCCTTCCGTGGGAGTACCCCTCGCGCGCCGTCGAGGAGCTCCAACGCTCGTGCGACGAAGGCGCCGTCGGCGTCATGGTCATCGCGAACATCGCGGGTCGATCGCTCACGGAGCCTGCGTTCGAGCCGATCTGGGCCGAGATCGACCGCCGGGCGCTGCCCGTGCTCGTCCATCCGGGCGAGCCACCGGGCGCTGACCTGATGGACATGGGCTCGTACGACCTGTCGTGGCTGGTCGGGTTCATGTTCGACACCACGCTCGCGATCGAGCGGATGATCTTCGACGGGTTCCTCGATCGCTTCCCGAACCTGAAGCTGATCGCGGCGCACGGCGGTGGCGCGCTGCCCTACCTCGTCGGCCGGATGCGCAAGGGCAACGAGGTGGAGCTGCCGTCGCGGCGCCGCATGCAGCTGGAGCCGATCGATTACCTCCGGCGCATCTGGTACGACTGCATCACCTACGACCCAGGCGCACTGCGATACCTGATCTCCGTGGTGGGCGCCGAGCGCGTGCTGTTCGGCACGGACTGGCCGCACCAGGTCCACGACGTGGCCGGCTCGCTCGCGAACACCGCTGCCCTGCCGGCGGACCAGCGCGACGCCATCCGCGGCACGAACGCGATGCGGCTGTTCGAGCTCTAGTCGCTCGACAGGCTCAGCGTCCAGGGCTTGCCGGCGCGGACCGGCGGCTCCAGTCGAACGCCCCAGCGCGTGCCGAGCAGCTCGGCGACCTCGGCTGGATGCACCGGCTCCGCTCCTGACTCGAGCAGCGCGTGCGCCGCAGCGCCGCGCATCCGCTTCGCGGTGACCTCGCCGATCCGATGACCGGGCGGCCCCATGTCCACTCGCACCCACACTGTCCGGTCACCCAGCGATCTCGGCGGCATGCCGGTCGCCTGGTACACGGGCGAACGGATGTCAACGATCAGGCCGTCGCTGCCGGCGGCGCCGGCAAGCACGTCGGGCAGCACCTCGCGCCAGATGGGCTCGAGGTCCTCCGCGCCGATCAGGTGGGCGCACACCTGGAGCCGGTACGACGGGACCCGGTCCGTCGGTCGGAGCAGCCCCCACAGCGCCGAGTTGACAACGACACGCTCAGCGGCACGTGCGGCAGCCGCCGGAGAAAGCCCAGCGGCGTCGAGGCCCTCGTGGACCGGCCCGGTGTAGAGGTCCAGGACAGGCACGGCCGGAATCTCGAAGAGATGCGTGTTGGCGGCAACCGCCGGCGCCATCGATTGCCGGACCTGAAGCCGTTGGAACGCGTCGAGGCTCCCGCTCGTTCGCACCAGCGCCTCCGCGACTCGCCGCCGGGTGGCCGTGAGCGCCGGGAAGGAGAGCCGCTCCAGGTCCACCGGCGCGCCGGTCGCGGCCGGTGGCCGCTTCGTCTCCGAGGGCGGCACGATGATCAGCATCTCGCCACTCTAGAGCGC
>DATAIB010000311.1:0-5087 GCA_036262855.1 Candidatus Limnocylindrales bacterium | reverse complement strand
TCGACAGCGTGGCCGTCCTGCTCCACGACGACTCGCTGGCCCGGATCCAGCGCGTGCCGCTCAGCTGCTCCACGCTGACCGTCGCGCAGCTGGCGGAGCACGGGATCCCGACCCTCGCCCAGGTGTTGAAGGCAATCGGCTGCGACCCGTTCCTCGACGTCGAGCTCAAGGAGCCGGTCCAGGGCGCGATCGATGCGCTGGAGCTCGAGCGCGGCCGGGTCGATGACGACGGCCGATCCGTGCTTCGGAACGCCGCTGCCTCGTCGTTCGACGCCCCGATCCTGGCCTGGCTTCGCGTCCAGCGGCCGGACTGGCCGCGGTGGCTCAATGCGTACGACCTCTCGCCGGAGACGATCGAGCTCGCCCGCTCGCTCGGCTGTGAGGCCATCTCCGCAGAGCACCGCGGAATCGACGAAGCCGGCGTCGCGCGCGCCGCAGACGCCGGCCTCAAGGTTGCGACCTGGACGGTTCGAGAGCTGGATGACTACCGGCGCCTCGACGCGCTCGGCGTGGTCGGGATCTGCGCGGAGGCCGCTGCGCTCGACGGCTGACCGCCGAGCCGACGCGGCTCAGGCAGGCTTGGTCGCTCGGACGATCGCCGAGTGCATCCCGTCGGCGAGCAGGTGCGTGGGCACGACCTCGACGTCGGTGAGGCCGGCGTCTCGAAGGCCCGCGCGGAACTCCCGGAATGAGAGGGCGCCGGCGATGCAGCCGACGTACGAGCCGCGCTCGGCCCGCTGCTCCGGCGTGAGGATGTCGTCCGCGACCACGTCGCTGACGCCCATGCGGCCACCGGGTCGCAGGACGCGCGCGATCTCTCGGAACACCGCGGTCTTGTCCGACGCGAGGTTGATCACGCAGTTGCTGATGACGACGTCAACGCTGGCATCGTCGAGCGGGAGCGCTTCGATCGTGCCCTTCCGGAACTCGACGTTGGTCGCGCCGGCATCGGCCGCGTTGCGCCGGGCCAGGGAGAGCATCTCGTCGGTCATGTCGACGCCGATCGCGTGACCGGTCGGACCGACGCGGCGCGCGGAGAGCAGGACGTCGATGCCACCGCCGGAGCCGAGGTCGAGGACCGTCTCGCCCTCCCGCAGCTCGGCCACCGCGACCGGGTTGCCGCAGCCCAGGGACGCGAGGAGCGCGGCGTCGGGAATGCCTTCGCGCTCGGCTGCGTCGTAGAGGGTGAGCCCGTACGTGCCCGACGCCTCGGTGGTGCAGCAGCCATCGCCGCAACAGCTCACGAACGCCTCAGACTTCGCGGCCGCCTGTTCGACGGTCGTGCTTTCGGTTGCCGCGAGTGCCGCCACGGCGTAGCGGTCCCGGACGTGCTGCTGGACGTCATTGAGCTGGAGCTGCTGGTCGGCCATCGAACGGTCTCCTTCCTGAACGAATGGTTTGGCGGCTGTGGAATGGGCGGGCTGGTCGGCCTAGGCGGTCGCGGCGCAGTCGCAATGGTCGACCGAAGCGGTGCCGGCCACTGCCTGGCGCACGCGGTCCAGCAGGCTCGGACCGCGGACGGGCGCGGGGTGGGGCCGGACCGCGCTGGCGATGCGGGCTTCGTGGAGCGCGACCTCGTGGAAGTGGTTGCGGTCGTCGCAGGGCTGGCTCGAGAACCAGTTCGTGAGGTATGCCTCGGACATCGGTGAACTCCTTGCTGTATCGACGGCCGTCAATATGGCACCCATATCGATGGTTGTCAATATCGAAAGTCATCGATACCATGGCCGGCGTCATGGCGAAGTCGACCGATCCCGACATCCTCCTCCTGGCCGCACTCGCGGACCCGACGCGCATGGAGATCGTGCGCGAGCTCGCGGGTTCGCCGGAGGTCTGCGCCTGCGACTTCACGTCGTGCTGCGATGTCTCGCAGCCCACGGTGTCGCACCACCTGCGGGTGCTGCGCGATGCCGGCGTCGTCACGTCCGAGCGACGGGGGAACTGGGTCTGGTACCGGCTGGCACCGAACGTCACCGAGCGCCTCGGCGCGATCGCGGGCCAGCTCGTGCCCGGCGCGGCCGTGAGCCGTTCGAGCCTCGCGGCTCGGGCCGGCGCCGGAACCGCGGCGGACCCGGTGCGGCTCAGCCCGCGGGCGAGCTGAGGAGCTCCTCCCGAATCCGCGCGGCGATCTCGTCGCGCACGCGCCGGAACACCGCGAGCCGCTCGTCCTCGGTCCCGGTCGCCGCGGACGGATCATCGAACGACCAGTGCAGCTGCCGCGCCGCGCCCGGGAAGAACGGGCATGCCTCGCGCGCCTCGTCGCAGACGGTGACCGCCAGGTCGAAGGCCCGTCCGACGTAGTCGTCGAGGGTCTGGCTGCGCTGCCCCGTGATGTCGATGCCGAGCTCCGCCATCGCGCGGATCGCGAGCGGCCGGACCTCCGTGGCCTCGATGCCCGCGCTGCATGCCTCATACCGGTCAGCGCCCCAGGCGCGGAGCAGCCCTTCGGCCATCTGCGATCGCGCGCTGTTGTGCGTACACAGAAACAGCACGCTGCGCATCGCGGGCCTCAGCGAGCGACGGCGTCCGGCGGGATCAGCCAGCGCAGCTCGCCGGCGCCCGCCTTGACCTCACGCTGGGCGAGATCGATCCGGGCAAGCGCGCCCTTGGCCATCGTGATGTCTGCGCCGACGAGGAACGAGAGCACGTCGGTGAACCCGGGGTCGTGACCTACCAGGATCACGGCATGCATGCCGCTCCCGAGTTGCTTGACGATCGCGGCAAGCTCGCGACGACCAAAGCCGTACCCCAGGCGGTCATCCGTCAGCACGTCGACCCCCGTCGCCTTCGCGACCGGCTTCGCGGTCTGCGCCGCACGGACCAGCGGCGAAGTGATGACCGCGTCGACGCGAAGGCCAAGGTCCCGCAGGAGGCGGGCGACCGCCTTCGTCTGGCGACGCCCCTTCTTGGACAGCGGCCGCTCGGCATCATCGCCCGTCCACAGCGCCGAGTCGCCGGCATCAGCGTGGCGCAGCAGGTAGAGCTCGAGCGGCGTCGGCGCGTCCTCGATCGGCGGTCCCGCAATCGGCTCCGCGGATGGCGGCGCGACCGGTGATGCGGTCGTTGCCGCTGGAAGATACCGGCCGTTCGGCCCGCGCTTTCGGGTGGCCTTCGGCTCGGCGTTCATCGGGCAGCCGCCAGCGCGAGCGGCATGAACGCGTGGATTCGGCCAGAAAGCTCGCGCATGGCTCGATCGTACGCCGTCACGGGTTGAGGTCCTCCACGCGGCCGGTCGCCAGGTAGACCACGTCCTCGGCGACGTTCGTCACGCGATCGCCGATGCGCTCGATCCAGTGCGCGACGAGGATGAGCCGCGTCCCGCGCTCGATCGTGGTCGGATCGGTGCGCATCAGGTCGATCATGGTCGCGAAGACCTTGCGGTAGCCGTGGTCGATCTCGTCGTCGCGAGCAGCGACGTCGCGCGCGACCCGGTCGTCGATGTGGATCAGGGCGCCCACGACGCCGCGGACCTGGTCGGCGGCGATGCCGCCGAGTCGCGAGAGCTCGCGCATCTCGCGGAGGACCGGCTCGTCGGTCAGCCAGCGCACCTGCTTTGCGATTCCCGAGGCGTGGTCGCCGATCCGCTCCAGCTCGAACGCCACGTGATCCAGGGCCATCAGGAATCGCAGGTCACGCGCGACCGGGGACTGCGTGGCGATCGTCATCACGACCGTGTCGGCGATGTCCCGCTGGGCATCGTTGACCTGGTCGTCGCGCTCGATGACCTGCGTCGCGAGGTCCGGGTCCCGATCCGCCAGCGCCCGCAGCGCCTCGCGGATCTGGGCCTCGACCAGCGAGCCCATGCGCAGGATGCCGTCCTTGACGATGCGCTCGTCCCGGTCGAGTCCCGCACGGGAACGTGGCTCCAACAGGCCCTCCATCACCCGAACCGCCCGGAGATGTAGTCCTCGGTCAGCTGCTCGCGGGGGTTCGTGAAGATCTTCACGGTGTCGTCCACCTCCACGAGATAGCCGGCTCGGTCGGCGCCCATCGTAAAGAACGCCGTGCGGTCCGAAACGCGCGACGCCTGCTGCATGTTGTGGGTCACGATCACGATGGTGTACGCCTCGCGGAGCTCGGCGATGAGCTCCTCGATGCGCAGCGTGGCGATCGGGTCGAGCGCCGATGCGGGCTCGTCCATGAGGATGACCTCGGGATCAACCGCCAGCGCGCGGGCGATGCACAGCCGCTGCTGCTGGCCGCCCGACAGCGAGGTTCCCGGCTGCTTGAGCTTGTCCTTGACCTCGTCCCACAGCGCCGACCGACGCAGCGAGCGCTCGACGACGTCGGCGAGGTCCGCGTGGCTGTGGCGGCCGGTCAGGCGGAGGCCCGCGGCCACGTTGTCGAAGATCGACATGGTCGGAAACGGGTTCGGGCGCTGGAAGACCATGCCCACGACCCGCCGGAGCTGCACCGGATCGACGTCCGGCCGGTAGATGTCGACGCCGTCGAGCTCGACGGCACCTTCGACACGGGCGCCGGCGGTGAGCTCGTGCATGCGGTTGAGCGTCCGCAGGAACGACGACTTGCCGCAGCCCGACGGGCCGATGATCGCGGTCACCGCGTGCGGCGGGATCGCGAGGCTGACGTCGCGGACGGCGCGGAACGCGCCGTACCAGACCTGGAGGTCGCGGACGGCGATCGTTCCGCTGCTCGGGTGCGCGGCCGCGTCCCCACCGACCGGGATGCCGACCGGCTCGCGATCGGACGCCGGGGCCGAGGTGGGCGCGGGCGCGGGCGCCGGCGCGGCGCCGTGGCCCGCCTCGCCGATTGGTGGCGCCTCCGCCGGGCTCGTGGTTCGCATCGGTGCATCCACCGTCATCTCGTCCACTCCTGTCATCCGATCCTTCGGCCCCAGGTCCGGGCCCGGACCGCCACGTTGATGAGCAGGACCACGAGGAGCAGCAGGAATGCGGCACCCCAGGCCTGCTCGTTCAGGGCGTCGATGGGTTGGCGCGCGTTGACGTAGATGAACATCGGCAGGGCATCCATCGGCTTGCCGAAGTCGCCGACGTTGATGAGCCGGCTGCCCAGGGCGGTGAAGAGCAGCGGCGCGGTTTCGCCCATCGCTCGGGCGAACGCGAGCA
>DATAIB010000310.1:0-3059 GCA_036262855.1 Candidatus Limnocylindrales bacterium | reverse complement strand
AGGCTCCGTTCGAAACCATCGGTAACGGCGTGGACGGAACCGTCCAGACCTCACGCCGGCGCGATGGTTAACCGAGCGTGGAACCAACGTGCAACAGGCGGCGGGGGCTGCTGCGCGGGCGGCCGCCGCACGATTTCCGACCCGGATCAGGCGTTGTCGAGCTCGCGCGAAATGGCGCGCAGGATGAAGCGAGCCGCCTCGGCCGATTTGCCGCCCAGCTTCTGGCCGTCGTCCTGCTCCAGGGCGACCATCAGGTCGCCGAGCATCTGGGAAAGCACGGGTGTACGTACCAATGCGCCGGCGGCAAACGCGGACTCCAGCCCGGCAACCGCCGTCCGCGCGTTCTCGACGGCGTGACCCTTGGCCTCCATCAGCTCGCGGAACGAAGCCCGCGCGGCGTCGGCGACCGGGCCCGTCGAGGGACCCGAGGACGACATCACCGGACGACACGCACCGACGGCAGTGGAGCCGGCGTGGCGGGGCGGCGCGGGACTGAGCCGCGGCGTTCATGCCACTCGGACGAGAGCACGGACATCGACAGCTCGTCCCACCAGCGGCCGTCGCGCCAGATGGATTCGCGCGCGCGACCCTCGACGACGAAGCCGCAGCGGGCGTAGGCGCGGATCGCGCGCTCGTTGAACTCGAACACCGTGAGCGCGATGCGATGGAGCCCGAGCGTCCCGAAGGCATGGTCGAGCATCAGCTGCGTCGCCTCCGTGCCGAACCCCCGGCCCCAGGCGTCCTTCTCGCCGATCGTGATGTGGTACATCGCCGACCCGTTCTCGCCGTCGACCTGGGAGAACGCACAGGAGCCGATGAGCCGGTCCGAGTCGGCGAGGTGGATCGCCATGGTCAGCGACTCGGTGCCGAGGGCGCGGAGCTGGAAGAAGCGGTCGATCTCATCGGGGCGCATCGGGCCGTCCTGGTAGCGAGCCAGGCGCGCGACCTCGGGGTCGGAGTACCAGCGCTGGAACGCGGCCACGTTGCCGGGGACGTGGCGCCGCAGCACGACCGACGACCCCGAGATCTGGTCAGGGAACCACGCACCGACGCCCACGGAGGCACCTTATACCATCGCCAACATGCGTCGCTGGAGCGAGCTCGCCGAGCGAGTCGCCGCCACCACCCGCACGTCGGAGAAGACGGCGCTGCTTGCCGAGTACCTCCGGACGCTCGACGACGAGACCCTGCCCATCGCCGTCACGTTCCTCACCGGGCGACCGTTCCCCGAGTCGGACCAGCGTGCCACCGGCATCGGCTGGGCAACGATCGCGACGGCCGTGTCGGGGATCTCCGGCGCGGATCGCGACGCCCTCAGCGCCGCATACGACCGGCATTCCGACCTCGCCGCGTCCGTCGGAGATGTGCTGGCGGAATACGGGCACGCTCCTGATCCCGAAGCGGCGCCGTCCCTCGAGGACGTCGCGGGCACGTTCGCCGCGATCGAACGAGCGTCGGGCCCGGCTGCGAAGGCCTCGTACCTCGCGACGTTGCTGGGCCGCGCGGATCCGAAGACGGCCCGTGGCATCGTTCGCGTCCTCAGCGGCGAGCTGCGGATCGGGCTGCGCGAGGGCCTGGTCGAGGCCGCGCTGGCGCAGGCGTTCGATCGCCCGCTCGACGCGGTCAAGCGCGCCGGCATGCTGACCGGCGACATCGGCCGCACGGCGACCCTCGCGCGCACGGGCGAGCTCGGCGGCGCCGCGCTCGCGATGTTCCACCCGCTCAAGTTCATGCTCGCGTCGCCCGCCGAGGACGCGGCGGAGATCCTCACGCGCCTCGGCCCGACCGTGTGGGTCGAGGACAAGTACGACGGGATCCGCTGCCAGCTGCACAAGCAGGGAACGGAAGTTCGCCTGTACTCGCGCGACCTCCATGACGTGTCGGGGCAGTTCCCGGAGGTCGTTGCCGGTGCCCGCCATCTCCCGTGGGACGGAATCCTCGACGGCGAGATCCTGGCGTGGCGGGACGGCACGGTGCTGCCCTTCGTGTCGCTCCAGGCGCGGCTCGGTCGGAAGAGCCCGCCACCGAGCCTCCTCGAGGAGGTGCCGGTCATCTACGTCGCGTTCGACCTTCTCGGTCACGGCGAGGAGGCGCTGCTCGAGGTTCCGCTGGAGCAGCGACGCCGCCGCCTCGAGCAGCTCGAGCTGCCGCTCGCGGGGACGTCCGCCCCCGGCGCCACGACGAATGGCCCGACCTCCGGCGCCTTCGCGCTCTCCCACCTCGTGTCCGCGGATTCCATTGACGCGCTGGAGGCTGCCTTCGCGGAAGCGCGCGCCCGACGGAACGAAGGCCTGATGGTCAAGGACCCGAAGTCGATCTACTCGCCGGGCCGCCGTGGCTACGGCTGGCTGAAGATGAAGAAGGCTTTGGCGACCATCGACTGCGTCGTCGTCGGGGTCGAGGTCGGCCACGGCAAGCGCCACGGCGTCCTGTCCGACTACACGTTCGCGGTCCGCGATGAAGCGCGTGGCCAGCTCGTCACGATCGGGAAGGCGTACAGCGGCCTGACCGACGCCGAGATCGCGAAGATGACGACGTGGTTCGAGGAGCACACGATCAGCCAGCACGGTCGCTATCGAGTGGTCGAGCCGAAGGTCGTCGTCGAGGTCGCGTTCGACGTGATTCTTCGCTCGAACCGGCACAAATCGGGATTTGCGCTGCGATTCCCCCGAATCGCGCACCTTCGGCTCGACAAGGACCCCCTCGAGGCCGATACCCTCGAAACCGTGACGCAGCTCTTCGAAGGACTCCAGGCCGGTGCCGAGCACCTCGTAACCGCAGGGGCGCGCAAGTCCGCCGCGGCCGCGAGCGCCGAAGAGGCCGCGAGCAAGCCGGACGCCCCCGACGCATGACGACGCCGCGCTACGGCCTCGAGCTCGCGTGCGCCGCCCTCGCGCGCTCTCCGCTCTTCCACGGCATCGATGACGACGAGTTGACCCGGATTGCCGGCACGATGGCCCGTCGCCGGTTCCGTAAGGGCGAGGTCATCTTCCACGCGGGCGACCCGGGCGACTCGCTCCACGTCGTGGTTGAGGGCCGGGTCAAGATCACCCGCGAAT
>DATAIB010000309.1:0-2031 GCA_036262855.1 Candidatus Limnocylindrales bacterium | reverse complement strand
TCGGACGGCGGACCGGAGCGCGGACGCGAGCGCGGGCGCCCCGCACAGCTCCGTCGCGCGCATCGAGCCCGAGCCGCCGCCCCAGCCCCGTGGCGGCTCCACGCAGGGCATGTCCGACTGGGAACGCTGGCTGGAGTTCTGTGCCCGCATCGATGGGTTTCCGCGCCACCTCAGCATCCACTCGGGCGGGATGCTCGTGACCGCGGCGCCGCTGATCGACATCGCGCCGCTGGAGCGCGCGACGATGCAGGACCGCGTGGTGGTCCAGTTCGACAAGCGCGATGTCGAGGAGCTGAAGCTCATCAAGCTGGACCTGCTCGGGCTGGGAATGCTCGCCGCGATCGACGAGACGATCCAGCTCATCGAGCACGACTGCGGCACCTGCGTCGTCCTCGACGCGATCCCGGAGCAGGTCCCGGAGGTCTTCGAGATGGTCCAGGCGGCCGACACCGTCGGCGTCTTCCAGATCGAGAGCCGGGCGCAGATGCAGACGCTGCCGAAGTCCCGCCCGAAGACGCTCGATGACCTCGTCGTCGAGGTCGCGATCATCCGCCCCGGCCCGATCCAGGGCAACGCCGTCCATCCCTACCTCCGGCGCAAGCAGGGCCTCGAGCCCGTGGAATACCTGCACCCGAGCCTCGAGCCGGTCCTCCGCGACTCGATGGGCGTGATCCTGTACCAGGAGCAGGTCATGCGGATCGCGATCGAGGTCGCGGGGTTCAGCCCCGCGGCGTCAGACGGGTTCCGGCGAGCGATGGGCACATGGCGCTCGAACCGGGAGATGGAGAAGCTGCACCAGCAGTTCCACGACGGCTGCATGCGCCAGCCGGGCATGACCGAGGAGATCGCAGAGGAGCTGTTCCGCCAGGTCTCGGCGTTCGCCTCATTCGGGTTCGCGAAGAGCCACGCGGCGGCCTTCGCGCGAACCGCCTACGAGTCCTCCTTCCTCAAGCTCTTCTACCCGGCGCAGTTCCTCGTCGGGCTCATCAACGCGCAGCCGATGGGCTTCTACCCGGTCGAGGTGCTGGTCAACGATTCGAAGCGCCACGGGGTCGCGGTCCTGCCGGTCGACCTGAACGCCTCGACGTACAAGACGACGACCGAATGGGTGGGCCGGCCGGGTTGGGCGACCGACGACGGCATCGACGACGACCTGCCGGACGGCTCGGGCATCGACGCGCGGCCGACGCCGGTCGTGTCCTCTGCGTGCGTGGTGCCGGGCAGGGACGCGCGGCGGCAATGGGCGGCCGACAGCGCCACGGGCTGGGGCGTCCGGCTCGGGCTCCATCTCGTGAAGGGGATCGGGGAGCAGCACGAGGAGCTGCTGGATCGCGAGCTCGAGCACGGGCCGTACGTCTCGCTCGCGGATGTCGTGGAGCGCACCGGGCTGCCGGAGGAGACGATCGAACGGCTGATCCGGACCGGCGCGCTGGACTCGCTCGGGCGGCCGCGACGCGAGCTCCTGTGGCAGCTCCGCGAGGTCGCGGGTGCGACGCGCGGCCGGGTCGATGGGAAACAGACGCGCGCGGCATCGATGCCGGCCGCCGGGCGGCCGCTCGACCTGCGGCTGCCCGCGACCGAGGCGCCGGCACTGCCGGCGATCACCGAATCGGAGCGGCTCGGCGACGCGTATGCGGTGGTCGGGCTCGACGCGAAGCGCCAGGTCGTTGGGCTGTTCCGCGACGCGCTGGATCGACTCGGTGCCACGACGAACGCCGCGCTGGCCGACCGGCGGCCGGGCAAGGTCAGGATCGGCGGGCTCGTCGTGACGCGCCAGCACCCGATGACCGCGAAAGGCACGGTGTTCCTGGCCCTCGAGGACGAGACCGGCATGGTCAACGTCACGCTCTGGCCGGATACGTGGGCGAAGCTCCGTGGTGTCGTCCGGCGCCACGCGTTGCTGCTGGTCGATGGCGACCTCCAGCGCGAATCGAACGTGGTCAACGTGATCGCCCACGAGGTCGTCCCCCTCACGAGCGTCGCGGAACGTGCCGGCGGGCCCGAGGCGCCATCGGGCGTCCGGCAGATGGG
>DATAIB010000308.1:0-1609 GCA_036262855.1 Candidatus Limnocylindrales bacterium | reverse complement strand
TTCAGATCCCGGTGCCTCCAGGCAAACGGACGGCGCGCTTTCGCGAAGACGTGCTGCGCGAGGGCACCCGGGTCGCCGTCGTCGGACGAGCCTGGCAAGAGGCCGACCCGTCGGCACCAGCGATCAATCTGAGGCAGCCCGCCGTTCGTCTGGTGCTGGGCGAGGATGCCGAAGGCGTCATCGTCAGCGACGAGACGGGCGCCTGTTCGTAACGCCGACCGGGTATGATGTCCGGCGAATTCGATCCGGAGGAGTGGCCGAGCGGTCGAAGGCGACGGTCTTGAAAACCGTAGCGCGAAAGCGCCGGGGGTTCGAATCCCTCCTCCTCCTCACGACCGGGTGGTGCGATGCTGAGCGACGCCGAGATAGAACGCGCGCGGCGGCGGCTGGAACGGCTGCTCGAGCGGCACGGGCTGTTGCTGCTGCACGACGCGAAGCTGCCGTCGGCGACGGCGTGCATCGCCGGTGAGGCGATCCGCGGATCGTGGTGGGGGCACGCGAAAGGGAAGCGGATCTTCGAGACGCTGACGCGCCTCGAGGACGAAGAGGCGGTCGCCTGGGCGAAGTTGGTCCTCGGGAAGGAGACGCTGGTCCACCGGCGGCTGTGGCCCGCGCTGGTCGCCGTCGCGGAGTCGGGCGAGGACTGGCAGCGGCGCGGGTTGAAGGCCGACGCCGTCGCGCTGCTGCGCCGCATCCGTTCGGGCGCCGGTCGCGTCCCGATCGACCGCCCGCTCGCCGCCGCCGCGACGGTGCTCGAGCGGCGCCTCCTCGCCCACGCGACCACCGAGCACACGGCGTCGGGCCGCCACGCGCGCTTCCTCGAACCCTGGGCAACCTGGGCGGCGCGGGCAGGGGTGGACACGCGCGACCTCCCGCCCGCGGACGCCGCGCGGGCGGCGCTCACGGCGCCCGTCCGTGCGTGGACCGGCGAAGACGCCCCCTCCGGTATTCTCCCCTGGGCCTGGCCCATCCTCGCCTGAGTGCTTGCGGGCGCCGGGTTCGTCGACTATCGTCGCCCGCGCATTTTGGAGAGGTGGCCGAGAGGCCGAAGGCGGCGGTTTGCTAAACCGTTATACGGCCCAAAAGCTGTATCGAGGGTTCGAATCCCTCCCTCTCCGCAACCCTTCGGACATCTCGAACATCGGCGCCGCTACTGGTGCGCCATCACCGACCGCATCTCGGCGCCCTTGTCTTCGAGCAGCTCGCCCGAGACGTCGACGACGATCTTCTCCAGCGCGCCCGTGAAGGCGAACGGCGCCCGGTAATCGGTCGTCACCGTCGAGCCTTCGTCGCGCCCGCACGACAGGCCGTCGACGATGCCGATGTCGAGCGGGATGGTGACCGGGAGGTCGCCCTGGCCGGCCAGCTTGCCGTCGATGTAGAGCTGGGCCCGCGCCGGGGTCCCCTTGCCGTTGGCGATGTCAGGCTTGCCGGTCGGCTCGAACTCGACCCGCAGCTCGTGGCGGCCGTCCCCGACCGCGGTGTCGGTCGCGACGTGAAACTGCTGCACGCCCAGGTAGTTGTAGGCGTAGTGCAGCTTGTGGTCCTTCACGTACAGCGCGTAGCCGCCCGACGAGCTCCCCTGCGCCACCAGCACCCCCTCCGCGCC
>DATAIB010000307.1:0-6129 GCA_036262855.1 Candidatus Limnocylindrales bacterium | reverse complement strand
TTCAAGCTCATCGAGCCACTGCGCTACCTGTTCAAGGACGAGGTGCGCGCGGTCGGCCTGGAGCTGGGTCTGCCCGAGGCGATGGTCCATCGCCAGCCGTTCCCCGGACCGGGCCTCGCGATCCGCATCATCGGCGAGGTCACCGCGGAGCGGCTCGACACCCTGCGTGACGCGGACTGGATCGTGATCGACGAGATCAAGGCGGCCGGCCTCTACCGGCACGTGTGGCAGTCGTTCGCGATCCTGACACCGGTTCGATCGGTGGGCGTGATGGGGGATGGTCGGACGTACGCGAACGTGGTAGCAATTCGGGCGGTGACCTCGGAGGACGGGATGACGGCCGATTGGGCCAAGCTGCCGTACGAGGTCCTCGGCAAGATCAGCAGCCGAATCGTGAATGAGGTCGCGGGGGTCAATCGCGTCGTCTATGACATCTCCTCGAAGCCGCCGGCAACCATCGAATGGGAGTGAGGACGTGACCGCCGAGAGCGAGACGTGTCCGTGGTGCTCCGCGACCGTGCCCGTCGCGGCAACCACCTGCCCCAGCTGCGGCGCCGCGCTCCGTGATTCCGCGAGCGGCGACATCGCCGGCGTGACCCAGCTCGACCCCACCGCGATGCTGCGCACGAAGCGTGCCAAGCCGCGCGGCCTGGCCGCGTGGCTCGTGGGGGAGCGCGAAGCGGAGACGCCCTCCGAAGGCAAGGTGGAGCCGCCGTCCGAGGCCGTGCGTCGGGAGATGCGCCGCCTGGAGCTGGCCGCGATCGAGGCGGAGCTCGATGCGAAGGTGGCGGCTGCCGCTGCGAATCGCGAGCTCGGCATCGATGTGGAGGCACCGGCGACGGACGATCCCGCGGTGCCCGTGACCGACGCGCCATCCACCGCCGCCGCGGAAGCGCCGGCCGACCCGGACCAGCCCGCCTGAACGAGCGGCTCCCGGCACCCGGCCCGTCCTACCTCAAGGAGCAGGAGCTCCGCGCCGGGGATCGCGTCCTCGTCGTCGGGATGAGCCGGCCGGCCACGCTGGACGAGTGGTGGACGGCGATCCTGTGGGTTGCCGAGGGCGATCGACTCGCCGACTTCGTCGACCTCGCGCCGGCTGCCGGGCCACCGCCTGAGCCGCCGCTCGCGCGCCTGGGCCCGTCCCTCGCGGGCGGCCTCTCCGGCCTGATCCTCGAGGATGCGGGGCGGCTCCAGATCCGGCTCGGGCCGGCCGTACCGCCACCGGATCCGGAGCGACCGTGGCGCTGTCCCGCAGTGGTCCGCGCGGCGTTCCGATGGGAGCCGGCGCGGGCGGCATCGATGCGCGAGAACGCACTCGCGCAGGAGGTGCTGACGGCCTTCCGGCGCGCGGTCGAGGGGCTCGGCCGCCGCTGAACCCGGGCAGAGGAGGGGCGGGCACGTCCGTGGCTATGCTCGGGCTCGTGCGCGCCACCTGGCCCGGTTCGATGCAGTCCGCCCTCGCCGCGGCGCTCACGACGCCGGAGTGGTGGGCGATGGCCCTGGCGGCCTTCCTCGTGCGCGGCGGCATCCTCCTGATCCTCCTGCCGATCATCGCGCTGCCGACGGTCGCGGGCCTCATCACGAGCTTCAGCCCGGCGCTCGAGGCGCTCGTGCTGGGTACGCCGACGCTCGCCGGCGCGATCGCCGCGGCCGCCGTGCTCACGCTCGTCCTGCTCACGCTGGCATGGGCGGGCCTGGTCGGGTCGTGGATCGACGTTGCGCTCATCCGCGACGCGGCATCGTCCGAGGAGCTGGATCTCGCCTGGTCACCACGCGCGATCTCGTCCTGGCAGGCCTTCGCGTTGCGGCTCACGGCCCACATCCCGACGGTGCTGGCGCTCGGCTACGCGACGGTGCGCGTCGCGGTGACGGCGTACGCCCAGCTCACCTCGCCCGACGAGGCAGGGGTTCCCGTTGCCGACCGGGTCATCGCCCGCGTCCCGGATGCGCTCGTGGTGGTCGTGGTTGCGTGGCTCTTCGGGGAGGTGGTCGGCGGCCTCGCGACCCGCCGCGCCGCGGCCGGCGAGTCGACCCGTGGCGCGCTCCTCGGGTCCATCCGACAGGTGCTCAGCCCGCGGGGCATCGCAACGTTCGCCGCGACCTCCGCGGTGCTGCTCGCGGTGAGCGTGCCATTCGCGCTCGCGGCGCAGCGCGCCTGGGAGCACGTTCGGAGCTACCTGCTCGAAGGCGTGGACGCGCTGCAGCTCGGCGCCGCGATCGTCGTGCTCGTCGCGACCTGGGTGCTCGGCCTCGCGATCATCGGGGCGGCGCTCGCCTGGCGTTCGACGGCGTGGACCGCGGAGGTCATGCCGGGGCGCCCATCGTCCTAGGCAGCGTCGGGACGAATCGCGGGGCGGGATTCGTCACGCGGCCGTTGCGCCGGGCGTCGTTGTGCGCGTTCGGGGCCCGGGAGGCCCCGTGGTACAGTGCCCGCCGGCCGCCCAGCATGCGCTGGCGCCGGCACCTGACGGAGGCCACGGCTCGCCGGAATGGAAGACATCTTCAACACGATCGGCGCGGCCATCGGCTCGGTCTTCGACAACCCCGTCATCAAGCTCGGCATCCAGCTCGCGGTCATCTACTGGATCATCCTGTGGCTCGCCGCCGCGTACTGGGCCTTCCGGGACATGCAGTCGCGCTCCGACAACCCGCTGGCGCCGTATCTCGCAGCCGCGTTCGTGATCCTCTTCACGCCCCTCCTGTTCCCCCTCGCCGTGTTCACCTATCGGGTCATCCGCCCCCAGGAGAAGATCGGCGAGGTCTACGAGCGGAACCTGGCCGAGGAGGCGATGCTCGCTGAGATCGAGGCGATCCCCCATTGCCCGACGTGCGATCGCCGCGTCGAGGCGGCGTGGATCATCTGCCCGACCTGTCGCACCCGCCTGAACCGTGTCTGCCCGAACTGCACCCGCCTCGTCGGCCTCGACTGGACGCTGTGCGCGTGGTGCGGCCGCGAGTTCGAGCGCCACGACCAGCTCGCCGCGAGCACAGCCGCCCCGGTCGTCTCGGTACCGGCGCGCGAGGCGCTGGCGTCCGGTGAGCAGCTCGAGACCGTGAACGAGCGAATCCGCGCCACGGTGCGCGGGTCCCGACGGCCCGCGTCCGACGCCGCCGCGGAGCGTTGACGGACCTCCCACCGCCTGACGGTCCGGCCGCGCCGGACGATCCAGAGGATTCCCAGGGAACGGCGCTCGACGTCGAGCGGGCGCCCGCTGTCGAGCCGACCCCTGTCCCCGACAGTTCCGCGGCGCCCCGAGTCCTCGGCCTGACGGCATTCACCATGGAGGGCCGGCATGCGCCGGCGCTGTTCGTCGTCGGCTGGCTGGCCGCGCTGGTCGGTGGCGGGTTCGTTGCCCTGCGCTTCTTCGGCGTCGCCGGCTTCCCCGGGCTTTTCCTCTTCTACGGCGGGCTGGCGCTGCTCGCGGTCGGCGTGGTCCTGCTGGGCGGCTCGCAGGCGGTCGAGCGGAAAGCGGCGGGGCTCGCGTACGCCGGCCCGTCGCCCATGCTCGTCCTGATCGGCGTGCTCGCGGTGACCCAGGTCGCGGGCCTGATCGTGGGCCTGCCACTGGAGCTGGTCGGCGCGTCGATCCCGCGACCGATCGGTGACCTGATCGCCGTGACGCTCCAGGCACTCGTCATCGTGGGCGTGATCCGGTTGATGGTCATCGGTGCCGACGCGCTCACGTGGTCCGGCATGGGCATCAGGTTCGACCGCGCGGAGGCACTCCGGGGGCTCGCGACGGGCGCGGTGTACGCAGGGCCGGTCATCCTCGTGACCGTCGTCGTCGCGAACATCGCGACGCAGCTCGCGGGGGCGCAGCCGGACAGCCCGTTGCCCCCGACCGGCACGCCCGGTGGCCTGGTGCTCCATCTCCTTGCCGGGGCCATCGTTGCGCCCATCGCGGAGGAGCTGCTCTTCCGAGGGTTCGCGCTCACGGCGTGGCAGCGCATGGCCGGCGATCGTGCGGCACTCGTCCGGACGTCGCTCGTGTTCGTGCTCGCGCACGTGCTGACCGTCGGGGGCGAGACGTTCAGGGACGCAGCCTCGCTGGCGTTCGTGGCCGCGATCTCGCGCCTCCCGGTGGCGCTGGTGCTGGGCTGGCTCTACATCCGGACCCGGTCGCTGTGGGCGCCGATCGGGCTCCACGCGGCGTACAACGCGATCCTCATCATCATCGCGGAGCTCGCGATCCGGGCTGGCGTCGGCTGAGTTCCACCGGCCGCGGCCGCCTCCCAGCCAGCAGCGGGTGAGCCGCGAATAAGGCCCGGATGACCGAGCGGTGAGCGCCTCCGCGTAGCCTCCCTCGTGTCCTCGGGTCCGGATGGCGGGGGGAATCGGCGGGCTCCCGTCGTCCGGGCTCGAGGGCGCCGCTCCTGCGGCGCACGGACCTGCAGCCCGCCCGAGGACCCGATGCGCGTCCGCGAGCAGCTGATCCAGTTCCCACAGGGTCACGTCCTCCGCGAGCTGCCGCCCGCCGAACGGCCACGCGAGCGGCTCCAGCTGCGTGGCGCTGCCGGGCTGACGGCCGCCGAGCTGATCGGCCTGCTGTGGGGCTCGGGCACGGCAGGGCGGTCCGCGGTGGATGTCGCGACGGACGCGATCGCCCGCTTCGACGGGCTCAGCGGCCTCGCCCGGGCAAGCGGCCCGGAGCTGGAGGGCATCCCGGGGATCGGTGGCGCGAAGGCAGCGCAGCTCCAGGCGGCGTTCGAGCTGGGGCGCCGGCTCCTCGCCGATTGGCCCGCCGGCCGCTGGTCCATCCGCTCGCCGCGGGATGTCGCGGACCGGCTGGTGCTCCAGATGGGCCGCCTCGAGCGCGAGGAGCTGCGCGTCGTGATCCTGAATGTGAAGAACGCGGTGCTACGCGTGGTCACCGCCTACCAGGGCAACGTCTCGGCGAGCCTTGTCAGGGTCGGCGAGCTGTTCCGTGACGCCGTCCGGCTCGACGCAGCCGGGATCATCCTGGTCCACAACCACCCATCGGGCGACCCGACGCCCTCGCCGGACGACCTGCACCTCACCGCCGAGGCGCTCGCGGCGGGTCGGCTGCTGGACATCGACCTGCTGGACCACCTCGTGATCGGCCACGACGCGTACGTCTCGCTCCGTGATCGCGGGATCGCGTTCGACCGCGCCGGGACGCGTCCGCCACCCGCGGCGTAAGGCCGTCGCAGCGATCGAGGAGAGGTTCGGAACGCCGCGGGTATACTCCCGTTCCCGCGCTCACTCCGCGCGGACGCGCCCGCACGACCAGCCCTCGCGCGACTCCACAGGGGACTCCTCTTCGAATGCTCGACCGTCTGCTCGGCCTGTTCTCCCGCGACATCGGGATCGACCTGGGGACCGCCAACACGCTGGTCCACGTTCGCGATCGCGGCATCGTCATCAGCGAGCCGTCCGTGGTGGCGATCGAAGCCAAGAGCAAGCGCGTGCTGGCGATCGGCGCCGAGGCGAAGCGGATGGTGGGCCGAACGCCGGCGAACATCATCGCGATCCGACCGCTCCGCGACGGCGTCATCAGCGACTTCGACGTGACGGAGCAGATGATTCGCTACTTCGTGGACAAGGTCCACGATCGGATCGGGCTGCTGCCGCGGCCGCGAATGATCATCGGCATCCCGTCGGGCGTGACCGAGGTGGAGAAGCGAGCCGTGCTCGATGCGGCCCTCAACGCCGGGGCCCGCTGGGCGCGCCTGATCGAAGAGCCGATGGCGGCCGCGATCGGCGCCGGCCTGCCCGTATCGGAGCCGTCCGGCAGCCTCATCGTCGACATCGGCGGCGGCACCACGGAAGTCGCGGTGATCTCGCTGGGCGGCATCGTCGTCAGCCGGAGCATCCGCATCGGTGGCGACGAGATGGACGTCGACATCGTCAACTTCGCCCGCCGCGAGTACAACCTGTTCCTCGGCGAGCGAACCGCCGAGGACATCAAGATCGCGATCGGCTCGGCGTACCCGGGCGAGTGGGATGCGGGCCGCGTGAACCTTCGGGGCCGCGACCTGCTGACCGGCCTGCCGCGCAGCGTCGAGGTCGGCGCGGACCAGATCCGCGAGGCCATCGAGCCGAGCGTCCAGCAGATCGTCGACACGATCCGCGACACGATCGAAGAGACCCCGCCGGAGCTCGTCGCC
>DATAIB010000306.1:0-3059 GCA_036262855.1 Candidatus Limnocylindrales bacterium | reverse complement strand
GTTGTCCTGACCCCGGGGCCCTCCGTGGCCCCTGAACGCGCTACCGTCGCTCGATGCCAGACGCGAACGCCGAGGCGAAATCCGGAACCATCGGGCTGGTGCAGGCGACCGCGCTGTACGTCGGCGCGGTGCTCGGCACCGGGGTGCTCGTCCTGCCCGCAATCGCCGCGCAGCAGGCGGGACCCGCGAGCCTGATCGCGTGGGCGGCGCTCGTGGCGCTGAGCGTGCCGATGGCCCTCGCGTACGCCGCGATGTCGCGTCAGCGGCCCGATGCGGGCGGCTTCTCCGATGCAATCGAGCGGGCGTTCGGGCCCCGATGGGGCGCGGTCTCGGGCTGGATCTTCCTCGCCCAGGTGCCGACCGGGTACGTCGTCGGCAGCCTGATCGCGGGCAGCTCGGCGGCGACTGCGTTCGGCCTCGATCGGAACGCCGCGTTCGCGTTCGCCGCCGTGCTCGTCACGATCGCGGTCACGATCAACTGGGTCGGGCTGCGGCTGAGCGCGGCGTTCCAGTCGCTCGCGGTCGCGGTGATCTCGATCGTCGTGCTCGTCGTCATCATCCGGGCGCTGCCGAGCGTCAACATGGCCGAGTTCCAGCCGGTCTTCCCCCACGGGCTCCCGGCCGTCGGAACGGCGGCGCTGTCGCTGTTCTGGGCGTTCGTCGGATGGGAGGCGATCACGCCGCTTGCGACCGAGATCCGGCGCCCGTCCGACCTGTGGCGCGCCACGATCATCGCGGTCGCCATCGTGGGCGTCTTCTACCTCGGCCTGGCGTTCGTCACGATCGGGACGCATGCGTACGGGCAGGTCGGGACGAACGTGCCGCTCATCGGCCTCGCGCGGTCGACGTTCGGCGATTCCGCCGGCGTGGCGATCGGCATCGCCGCGTTCGCGCTCTCCTTCCCGGTCGTCAACGCGTACACGGCCGGCATCAGCCGCCTGACCGCGTCGCTCGCCCAGCGCCGGGCACTCCCGAGCTGGCTCGCGATCCGGACACCGAGCGGCGTGCCACGGCGGGCGCTGCTCACGGTCGGCGTCTCGATCGCGATCGCGATGGTGGTTGCCTACCTCGCGGGCTGGGGCGTCGACACGCTCCTGCCGCTGTCGGCCTCCTCCTTCATCGCGACCTACGTGCTGTCGATGGCGGCCGCCATTCGCCTGCTGCACGGCTGGGCCCGCATCGGGGCCGTGGTGGCGCTCGTCGCCTGCGTCGTCGTGCTGCTGTTCAGCGGCGCGCTGCTCGCGTGGATCATCGGCGTTGCAGCGGTGTCCGTGCTGTACACGCGAACTCGGTTCGTCACGCCGGGCGCGCGCACCGAGGCGCCGTAGCCCGCACCGAGGCGCCGTAGCCCGGTCGCGCAGCGCGCGATTCGATGCGCGTCGACGCATAAATCACGGCGCGGACGCTGTTCTGGCGAATGCCTCCCTGGCGGGTGCCTGCGGCGGCGCACCCGGACCCGGAGCGACCGAGAATCCGTGCACCGTCGACGCGGGGTGTCGAATGCGCAGCTCGGCGTCCGGGCGGAGCCACCACGCGGAAAATATGCGTCGACAGGCATCAGTTTCCGCAGTCGGCGACATCAACGGCGAACACGGATGCCGGAGCGCCCACCGTCGCGCCGCCGCGCCGCGGCGAGAACTACTTCGCTGTCGCGATCCGAGGCACCGTCGAGGTCGCGAGGCGCTCCTCGAACCGGACGATCTGCTCGTCGAGCTTGGCGAGGTGCTCGGAGAGCCGCCGTCGCGCGTCTTCGGCGGCCGCGTCCAGCCCCGAGAGCTCGAAGATGCGCCAGTGCCGGAGGATCGGCAGCAGCACCTCGTCGCGGTGGGCTTTCAGGTCGTAGATGCCGGCCTTGGCGATCTGTGCGGCCTTCCGGAGGAAGCCGGGGATCCCGGCGCCGGGCATCTGGAACCCGATCACCTCATCGACGATGGCGCGGACTGCCGCTGACGGATCCAGCTTGAGCGCGGCCGACAGCACGTCCCGGTAGAAGACCATGTGCAGGTTCTCGTCGGTCGCGATGCGGACCATGATCTTGTCCGCGACCGGGTCGTTCGAGTAGCGGCCGGTGTTCCGGTGCGAGATCCGCGTTGCGAGCTCCTGGAACGTCACGTACGCGAGGCCGTGCAGCGTGTCCTGCGAGCCGGGCAGGTCGTAGCCGTTCTGGAGCTGGGTCATGCGCCCGCGCTCGAGCAGCACCGGGTCGATGTTCCGCGTCACCGTCAGGTAGTCGCGCAGGACGATCGCGTGGCGGCCTTCCTCGGCCGTCCATCGACCGACCCAGTTGAGCCACGCGCCATCGCCGCGCCCGAACATGCCGTGGATGAGCCGGTGGTAGCTCGGGAGGTTGTCCTCGGTGAGGAGGTTGACCTCGAAGCTCGTCTGGGCGACGCCCGTGAGCCGCGGCTGGTCCGGCGTCCACGGCTCCTTGTCGAAGTCGCGGCCGAGCCGGTAGGGGATGTAGTCGTGGGGGAACCACTCCTGGGCCATGCCGGCGTGGCGGTCGTACAGGCGCGCAACCTCCGGCTCCAGCTCGATCAGCAGGGCTTCGTCGGTCATCAGGCGCGGGGCGGCATCGATCACGTCGGTCATCGAGCGAGCCTAGGCGTCGCAGCAGTTCCTGCTCGCGAGGTGCATGCAGGCCTGCACCGATGACGTGTTCCCTGGGTGATGCGATGGCGTAGATCGAACGCTGCGCGCCGTCGGCCAGTCAATATGGTCGGAAGGCGTCCCCGATGGGCGCCGCGGAGGGCGAGCGATTGGATCGCGACCTCGTCGAGCAGGCCCAGCGCGGCGACCGGGACGCATTTGCGGTCCTGGCACGCACGCGTGCGGACCGGCTCATGGCGATCGCGCAGCGGATCCTCCGAGACGTCGGACGGGCCGAGGATGCCGTGCAGCAGACGCTGGTGATCGCCTGGCGTGAGCTGCGCAGCCTCCGCGATCCGGACCGCTTCGACGCCTGGCTGCAACGGCTGCTCATCAACGCGACGTACGACGAGGCACGCCGGGCGAAGGCCTGGCACGCCAACATCCGCGAGCTGCCGGCCGAAGGGCCC
>DATAIB010000305.1:0-6880 GCA_036262855.1 Candidatus Limnocylindrales bacterium | reverse complement strand
CGGACCCATGATCGAGATGAAGTGGATAACCCACGACCGTGTGACGTCCGCCCACGCATGGAGCCACGCCGTCGCCAGCGCAGCGGCCGGGAGGTCGTCGACCGGCAGCGCGGCGATCCCGTCGAAGATCCGGCGCAGCTCGGGCAGCGCCTCCTCGTACCAGTACGCCAGCGTGAGCGGGATCCGGGATCGGCACGTTGCGACCCACGCTGCCGTGGCAGCTTCCTCGTCGGCCTCGGGCACGTTCGGTCGGAACGAGAAGTACGCCCAGCCGTGCCAGATGCCCGGGTACAGGCGCTGCTTGCCGCCGAACGCCTCGTAGTGGGGATTGAATCCGCCGCCGACGCAGTACCGGATGAAGTCGGCTGCCAGCGGGGTCAGCGCAAACGGCATGTGCATGTCGTCGCGCTCCCAGGTCTCGAACGCGTCCGCCGGGTCGTCGAAGGTGACCGGGAAGTCGTCGGGCCCCGTCATGCCGCGCCCACGCCGGCGCCGGTGGTGATCGGCCGGGCCTGCAGCAGGTACCAGCAACCGCCCGCGTGGGCGGCTTCGATGTCGACCGGGAGCCCGAACCGGGCCTCGACCTCGAGGCTCAGCGCGACGAGCTCTGCGAGGACGCCGGGCGCCAGGGCCGGTCCGCCGCCCGAGCCGGCGCCGCTGGAGTCCTCACCCGCATCGAACTCGAGCACGCGGCCGGTCGCCTTGTCGACCACCGTCGTGTCCGGCGTGATCGCGCCGGAGACCATCGCGTCGCCGAGACCACGGGTCGACGTCAGCACGAGCTGGTCCTGACGGCCCGTGACCGGGTGCCGGGTGAAGACGACGGCCGACGCATCGGCCCGAACGAGCGCCTGGACGACGACCGCCATCGCGGCATCCGCGGGGTCGATCTCGCGGCGCGCACGGTAGGCGGCCGCCACCGGGCTCCACAGCGATGCCCAGCAGCGGCGCACCGCTCCATCGATGCCGTCCGGCGCGACGTCGAGCTCCGTCTCGTGCAGGCCCGCATACGAGGCGGCGGCGCCGTCCTCCGCGATGGCAGACGAGCGGACGGCGAAGCGCGGCTCGAAGCCGGCACCGGCGAGCTCGCGGGCAAGCTGGTCGATCCCGCGCGCGAGGGCTTCCGCGACGTCAGGATGCAGCGTGGCGGTGCCGATTGCTCCACGGCCAACCGCGGCGACCTGGGCTCTGAACGCGGCCGTCGTGACGGCAAAGCCCGGGGGGACGCGGAAGCCGAGGCCGGCCAGTCGGGCGAGCGACGCGCCCTTGCCGCCGACGTCGGCGACGTCAGGCCGAGCGCCCGCGTCAAGCCAGGCGATGAACGGGTCGTCGGGACGCGACACGGGCCGGAGTCTACCAATCGGCGACGGCCGCCCGACGGACCGCGAACGGGAATCAGAAGGCCCGGCGGCCGTTGCCGGCCGCCGGGCCTGGAGCGTGCGAGACGACCGGGGTTACCGGGTCGTCGTGTCGTACGTGGTGTCGGTGACGACCTTCTCGTCCTGCATCTCGTCCTCGGCGTGGTCGCCGGCGCCTGCGCCCGCGCCCGCACCGACCGCACCACCGACGAACGCGCCGGGAGGTCCGGCGATTGCGCCGCCGATGACCGCACCGGCAACCGCGCCTGCGGCACCGCCGCCGGCCGCGCCGGCCTCGTCGTCGCCGCCCTCAGCGGCCTCGCCCGCGGCTGCGCCGCCGAGCGCGCCCAGCGCGCCACCGACGATGGCGCCCGGAGGGCCCGCCACTGCGCCGCCGATCAGCGCCCCACCGATCGCGCCGCCACCGGCGCCAACGGCCTCGCCGCCCTCGGACTTCTGGTCGTCGTTCTCGAAGACGTCATCCGGACGTCGATCGTCGCGATTGTCGTAGGTCATCTCAACCCTCTCTGCAGGTAGCGCCTCCTGCGAAGCGCCTACCGGCACGATGTCAACCGGCCCCTCGCACCGGCGGATGCGCTCCTACGCGGAGAGATTGCGAATCCGCGCCAGCCGCGACCGGAGCATGCCGCCGCCGATCGTCGCGACGATCACCGCAACGCCTCCGTCATGCCCGCGACATACCCATCCGGGACCGCGCCGTGACGATGGCAAGCCGGCCGCGGGCACGATGGCGGCGCAGTCACTACCTGCACGCAAGGGGGAATCCATGTCAGCCATCTCATTGCTCAAGCGCGACCACGACAACCTCAAAGCCCTGCTCCGCGAGCTCGAGCCCACCACGGAGCGCGCGGTCAAGACGCGGACGGAGCTGTTCGCCCGGATCAAGCAGGAGCTCACGGTCCACGAGGCGATCGAGGAGGAGATCTTCTACCCGACGCTGAAGCAGCACCCGCGCGCGAAGGAGATCGTCCTCGAGGGCTATGAGGAGCACAACGTCGTCGACACGCTGATGAGCGAGCTCGAGGCGCTGCCCGTCGACGACGAGACCTGGGGCGCAAAGGCGAGCGTCATGATCGAGAACATCGAGCACCACATCGAGGAAGAGGAAGGCGAGATGTTCACCAAGGCTCGCCAGGTGTTCGACGAGCAGGAGCTCGATGAGCTCGGCAACGTCATGGCGGAACGCAAGGCAGAGCTGCTGTCGACGGCACGCGCCGGCCGGAGCTAGCAACAGGTACCAGTACTTCCGGGCAACACGTCTCGGCGTCGCGAGCTGTCGCGACGCCGACCCATCGGCATGGCCCGAATGGGTCATACCGAAAGTCCCAGCAATGGCTGAACCTTCCGTCATCAGGGGCCGTGGGTAGCGCGGCACCGAAATCTGAACGAGGAGCTCCGTGGTCGATCGGGGGAACGCGGGAGGCCTGCAGCGGTCGCTGCGCCTGTTCGGCCTGACCATCCTGCCGGTCGGGCTGTTCTGGGCTGCCATCGCGCTCGCCCTCGGCCAGACCCAGCTTGCGATCCTCGGCACGGTCGCCTGCGGGTTCGCGCTGTGGCTCGTCGCCGAGGGGCGCCGGCGGACCGTCCGGTCCGAGAGCGACCTGGCCACCCGCGTCGCCGTGGCGACCCAGCTCGCCGGCCTCGCGGCCGTCGTCGCCGAGCCGTCGATCAGCACGGCGATCGCGATCGGCGCCCTGGTGCCGATCCTGATCGCGATGCCGTACGTCTCGATGCGGCAGCTCACGCGCCTGATGCTGGTGAGCGCCGTCACGGGCGCGTTCGCGACTGCGGCGCCCGCCATCCTTCCCTGGGCGCCGCCGGTCACGCCGACGCTCCTCGAGTTCCTCGTCACCTCGGCAAAGCTCGTCGTGTACGTGCTGTTCCAGCTCTTCCTGTGGAACGCCTCCAAGCGCATGACGGACACGTCCTCGGAGCTCCGACACGTGCTGGACATGTCGCACGACCTCGCCAAGACCATGGACCCGCATGACGTCGGGAATGCGCTCGCACGGCACATCGCGAGCGTCGCCCACGCGGATGAGTGCGTGCTGAGCACCTGGGATCGCGAAGCGGACCGCGTCGTGACGTTCGGCCTGTTCCCGATCGACCAGCCCGGCCCCCTGGCGCCCTGGTACGACCTCAAGACGTATCCCGCCACGAGGGCTGTTCTCGCGGAGATGCGCCCCTATGTCGTGGATGCCGACAATCCCGATGCCGATGCCGCCGAGATCGCGTACCTCCGGGAGATCGGACACCAGACGCTGGTGATGGTGCCGCTCGTGGCGCGCGGTGAGTCGATCGGCATCGTGGAGATGTTCTCCGCCCGGGCGCACGCCTTCTCGGATCGCGAGATCGAGCTCGCGCAGATGCTCGCGCGCGAGGCCGCGGTCACCTTCGACAACGCCCGGCTGTACGAGGAGCTGCGGCTGCTGGCGTACCGCGACTCGCTCACCGGGCTCGCGAACCGGGCCCGGCTCCAGGACCGCGTCGAGCACTCGCTGGAGCGACTCCGCGGCCGCAGCCCGAACCACGCAGCGCTGCTCTTCATCGACCTGGACAACTTCAAGAACGTCAATGACCGCTTCGGGCACGGCAAGGGCGACATGGTCCTCCAGGCGCTCGCCGAGCGGATCAAGGCCACGATCCGCCCGGGCGACACGGCGGGCCGCCTCGGCGGCGACGAGTTCGCGGTCCTCCTCGAGGACGTCGAATCGCCCGAGGTCGTTCGCGACGTCTGCGAGCGGCTGCTCGCCGCGCTGTCCGAGCCGGTCGATCTCGGTGAGGCCGCGCCGATCGTCGGCGCGAGCATCGGCTACGCGCTGAGCGGCGCCGACTGCTCGACGAGCGAGGAGCTCCTCCGGAATGCCGACATCGCGATGTACGCCGCGAAGGCCGGCGGCCGCGGCCAGGTCGTTGCGTTCCGTCGCGACCTGCTCGACACCGCGTCGGCGCGCGCCGAGCTCGCCTCGATGCTCCGTGGCGCCGAATCACGACGGGAGCTGCAGGTCCACTTCCAGCCCGTCGTCCGACTCGACGACGCCGTGCCCGTGGGCGTCGAGGCTTTGGTCCGCTGGCAGCCGCACGGCGACATGCTCCACCTGCCGTCGGAGTTCATCGGCCTGGCCGAGGAGACCGGCGAGATCCTGCCGATCGGGCGCTGGGTCATCGCCGAGGGCTGCCGCCGCGTCCGCGCACTCCAGGAGCGCTACGGGCTCCCGGGCCTGCGCCTGTACGTGAACCTGTCCGCGCGCCAGTTCCGGGATCCCGGCCTCGTGCCCATGATCACGACCGCGCTCGCGGAAACCGGCCTGCCCGCACGCGACCTGACCCTCGAGATCACCGAGGGCACGCTGCTCACGCCCGGCTTCGAGACGGTCGAGCGAATCGGCGAGCTGCGCTCGCTCGGGCTGCGGCTCGCCATCGACGACTTCGGCACGGGCTACTCATCGCTCGGCTACCTGCGCGCATTCCACATCGACGAGCTGAAGATCGACCGGTCGTTCGTGCCCGGCTCGAGCGGCGTCGGCGACGCCAAGGTCCTCAGCCAGGCGATCGTCGAGCTCGGGCGGATGCTGGCGCTGGACATGGTCGCGGAAGGCATCGAGACCGAGGAGCAGGCCGCGTGGTTCCGCGAGCTCGGCTGCAGCCTCGCCCAGGGGTACCTGTTCGCCCATCCGATGCCCGCGGCCGAGCTGGACCGCTACTTCCGGCGTCAGAGCCAGTCGATGCGGCGCAGCACCCAGATGGCGGCCAGCGACGCGAGCACGGTGATCGTCACCACGACGTAGAAGCCGGAACCCTCGGCGCCGCTGAGCGCCGATGCCGCCTCGCTCATCCCGAACAACCCGCCGACCGCGCCGATCCCGGCCAGGATCACGGTCACCCCGGTGAGCCGCTTCATGATGGTCGACAGGTTGTTGTTGATCGTCGACAGGTAGATCTCGAGCGAACCGGCGGTCAGCTCGCGAAACGAATCGAGCTCGTCGTTGAGCCGGATCAGGTGGTCGTACACGTCCCGGAAGTAGAAGACGTTCTGCTCGCCGATCTGCTCGAACTCGCGGCTCGTGAGCTGCGCGAAGACCTCGCGCGACGGCGCGAGGACGTGGCGGATGCGGATGAGCTCGCGCTTGAGTCGGAAGAGCTTCTCGAGCGTGGCCGGGACGGGATGCTCGACGGCCGCGTCCTGGATCGAGTCGATCTCGTCGCCGAGCCGGTCGAACACCGGGAAGTAGCCGTCCACGATCGCATCGACCAGCGCCCACAGGACGTGGTCCGCGCCCTTCTCGAGCAGCGCGCCGGCGCCGACCTTGAGCTGGTGGGCCTTCGTGGCATCCCACACGGCGCGATGGGCCGACAGCAGGAACCCGTGGCCGAGGACGAAGTCGATCTCGTGCGTCTCGACCTCGTCGGCGCCGTCGCGCTCGAGCACGAACGCCACGACGTGGATGATGTCGCCGACGAGCTGGACCTTGGCGCGCTCGTTGCGCTCGATGATGTCCTCGGCGACGAGCGGATGGAGCCCGAGGGCGCTCGCCGCAGCCTCGACGAGCTCTGACGTTGGGTCGGTCAGGTCGACCCACGTCCGGCTGCCCTCCTCGTGGACGAGCTTGCCCAGCACCGTGAGATCCGTGGACGTCTCCAGGCGTCCCGCACGCCAGTGCTGGATCAGGACGGGTTCGCGGTCGGCCACGAGTCGATCCTACGCCACGCCATACTGCGCGGCATGACGCGGGGCCGGCTCGAGGCGTTCAGCGATGGCGTGATCGCCATCCTCATCACGATCATGGTCCTGGAGCTCGTGCCGCCGCACGGGACCTCGTTCACGGACCTCGTCCCGCTGTGGCCGAAGTTCCTGTCGTACGTGATGAGCTTCGCGTACCTCGCGATCTACTGGAACAACCACCACCACCTCCTGCAGGCGGCGAAGACGGTCAGCGGCCGCGTGCTCTGGGCGAACATGCTCCTGCTGTTCTGGCTCTCGCTCGTGCCCTTCGCGACGAGCTGGATGGGCGAGAACGACTTCGCCTCGCAGCCGGTCGCGCTCTACGGCGTCGTGCTGATCATGGCGGCGTTCTCGTACTACTTCCTGGTGCGGACCTTGATCAAGGCGCCCGGCCAGGCGGCGACGATCCGCGAGGTCATGGAGACCGATCGCAAGGGCAAGGCATCGCCGTTCTTCTACGCCGTCGCGATCGCGTTCGCCCTCTTCCTCCCCGTGGTGTCGGTGGCGCTGTACCTCCTCGTTGCCGCGATCTGGATCGTGCCCGACCCCCGCATCGAGCGCCGCTTCGCCGCGTGACGGCGCGAACGGCCGGGCCCGAGGCGCCGTCGGGTGCCGCTCCTCCCGAACCCGCACCGGATCCGATGTCCGACGCGGAATTCGAGCGGTGGTACGGGCACTGGGCGCCGTACACCCCCGTCGAGGTCGCCCGGCTCCTCGATGGCTTCGGCGGCCCGTGGTGGATCGTCGGCGGCTGGGCGGTCGATGCCTTCAGCGGCGT
>DATAIB010000304.1:0-2451 GCA_036262855.1 Candidatus Limnocylindrales bacterium | reverse complement strand
GGGCTGCCCGATGAGAACGGCCTCCTCCTCGTCGGCAGGCCGGCCATCGCCGCCCTGCAGGAAGGGGTTGAACTCGATCCCCTCCTCCAGGGCCTCGCCGGCGAGGGCCTCGAGGGCCGCCCGCCGCTCGCGCTCCTTGCGGGCCGCGAGGTTCGCGGGCGCACCGGAGCCGGCCGGGATGAGCTTGCCGATGATGACGTTTTCCTTGAGCCCGATCAGGTGGTCCTTGGCGCCGTTGATGGCGGCCTCGGTCAGCACCCGGGTCGTCTCCTGGAAGGACGCCGCGGCAAGGAAGCTCGAGGTGTTCAGCGAGGCCTTCGTCACGCCGAGGAGCACGGTCTGGGCCGTCGCCGGCTCGCCGCCTTCGGCGAGGACGCGGTTGTTGACCTCCTCGAAGTCGAGCCGATCGATGAGCTCGGTCGGCAGCAGCTCGCTGTCGCCCGGCTGGTCGATGCGGACCTTGCGGAGCATCTGCCGGACGATGATCTCGATGTGCTTGTCGTTGATCGTGACGCCCTGGCTCCGGTAGACCTTCTGGACTTCCTTCACCAGGTAGCGCTGGACGGCATCCTTGCCCCGCGTCTCGAGGTACTCCTGCGGGTTGATGGGGCCATCGGTGATCGCGTCGCCGGCCCGCACGTCCTGGCTCTCGGTGACGAGGAGCCGAGCGTTGTGCGGGATCGAGTACTCGCGCTCGACGATGTCCTCGGCCCGAAGGACGAGCCCCTCGTCCGTCTTCACGAGGAAGCCGGCTGCGGGTGCAACCGTGTCCGCGCCGCCATCGACGCGGGCGAGCACCTGCCCGAGCGCCACCGAGTCGCCGGCAGCAGCCAGCAGCTCCGCGTCCTTGGCCAGGTTGAGCGGGTTGTCGTAGGCCTCCCGGCTCGTCACCTTGACCTTCGTGCCGGTATCGGCACGGATGATCGAGATGACGCCGTCGATGTGGCTGATCTCGGCCTTGCCCTTGGGGACGCGGGCCTCGAACAGCTCCTCGACGCGCGGGAGGCCCGCGGTGATGTCGAGGCCGGCGACGCCGCCGGTGTGGAAGGTGCGCATCGTGAGCTGGGTGCCCGGCTCGCCGATCGACTGCGCGGCGATGATGCCCACCGCCTCGCCGACGCCCACCGCCTCGCCGGAGGCGAGGTTGCGGCCGTAGCAGCGACGGCAGACGCCGTAGCGCGCCTCGCACGTCAGCGGCGAGCGCACCAGGACCTCTTCGATCCCGGCGTCCTCGAGCTTCTGTGCGACTTCCTCGGTGACCATGTCGTTGCGGTCGGCGATGATCGGTGCGCTCTTCGCCTTCGACGATGGGTCGCGCAGCGGGGCCGCCGAGTAGCGGCCGACGAGGCGCTTCCGGAACTCATCGAGGACGGTCCGGCGGGTCACGTCATCCGTGGCCGGCCAGGTGGCGCCCATCATGTCGGCCGTGTCGACCGCCGTGATCCAGCTCCCCTCCTCGGTGCCGCAGTCGTCTTCCTTGGTGATGACGTCCTGGGCCACGTCGACGAGGCGCCGGGTCAGGTAGCCGGAGTCCGCGGTGCGGAGGGCCGTGTCCGCGAGGCCCTTGCGGGCGCCGTGGGTTGAGATGAAGTATTCGAGGACGGTCATGCCCTCGCGGAAGTTGCTCCGCACGGGCACGTCGATGATCCGGCCGGACGGGTCGGCCATGAGGCCGCGCATCGCGCCGAGCTGGCCGATGTTGCCCTTGTTCCCGCGGGCGCCCGAGTCGGTCATCATCCGGAGCGAGTTGTCCTCGGGCAGCTGGGCCATCATCGCGGCCGAGATGCTGTCCGTGGTCCGCTTCCAGAGCTCGACGACCTGCTCGTAGCGCTCCTCATCGGTGATGAGGCCGCGCTGGTACTGCTTGTCGATGTCCGAGACCTGCTCGTCCGCGGCCTTGAGGGCCTTGACCTTCTGGTTGGGGGTCACGATGTCCCACAGCCCGATGGTCAGGCCGCCACGGGTGGCGTACTCGAAGCCGACGCTCTTGATGCCGTCGACGAGGTGCGCGGTGTCGGCCGGGCCGAGCAGCCGATAGCACTCGTCCACGAGCTTCTTGAGGTCCGTGCGCCGCATCTCGCGGTTCGTCAGCGGGGTGAAGCGCAGCCGATCCGGGACGATCTGATTGAAGATGATCCGGCCGACGGTCGTCCGAAGCCGCTGCTCGGTGAGCGCACCGGCGGCCTCGTCCCACGCCATCACCACTGCCTCGATGGGCTCGTGGAGGTCGAGGTTGCCCGCTGTCGCGCCGGACGACCCTTCGCCCGACGTCGTCAGGGCGCTGGCGTCGGCCAGACCGCGAGCAGACAGCTCGTAGGCGTACTTGGCCTCGGATTCGCCCCCGAAGATGCGCGTCGCGGGCTTGCCGCGGGTGGCCTCCTTCTCCATCGTCAGGTAGTAGCAGCCGAGGACCATGTCCTGGGTCGGCGCCACGACCGGCGTACCGTCCGC
>DATAIB010000303.1:0-15952 GCA_036262855.1 Candidatus Limnocylindrales bacterium | reverse complement strand
CGGCCGGTGACGCAGCGGGGCGCCCGGTACGTCTGCGTCCTCGCGCTCGGGCTGCCGGATGTGGCCGCGCCCGGCGGCGTGCGACTGATCCTCCGGCGCGGGACATCACGCGGCCGCGTTGCCGACGAGCTGCGAGGCGACGGCGGGTTCGGCTACGACCCGCTGTTCGAGCCGGCGCGAGAGCGCGTGGGCGGAAGGACGTTCGGGCAGTACGGCGCGGCGGAGAAGGATGCGATCTCGCATCGAGGCCGGGCCGCGCGGCGCATGACGCCGGTCCTGCTGGAGCTCGGCTTCTAGCCGGAAGGGCGACGCCGGGTGGTTCCATCAGCCTGCCAGCTCCCACCCGGCGTCAGCCGCGAGACGCCGACGGCTGCCGTTCGGTTCCGTGGCGGCGGGAGATCTCGAGAACGGTGGTCGGGGCGGTCGGATTCGAACCGACGGCCTCATGCTCCCAAAGCATGTGCGCTACCAGGCTGCGCTACGCCCCGACGGCGCCGCCAATCATAGGGATCGCTGCCGCCACAGCCTCGCTCGTAGGACTTTCGTAGCGTTCCGGCGCCGAGCATTCGAACACAGACTGTCGACCACACGCACCGAGCTGCGGGGGATGACGATGTCCGCGGTCGTGGTCACGATCCTCGACCTGGTGTTCCTGGGGCTGTTCGCCATCGCGGCGCGCGACTTCTGGCGACGGCGCGATTCGGTGCGCCTCGCGGTCCTGTTCGTCTTCGGCTGTCTCGCGACGGTGCTGGTCGGCGCCGTCATCGAACGTGTCGTGCCTGCCGCGACGGCCGCCGTCGGGCTGGTGTCGTCTGCCGCGATCCTCGGCGAGCCGGTCGCCGCGCTGTGGCTGGTCGGCCATTTCTGGGCACCCGCCCGGCGGTTCATCACGGCCGCGCTCGTGCTGTTCGCGCTGATCGCCATGTTCGTCGTGTACACCACCGTCTTCGGCGTGGCGGTCCTCGCCCCGATCATGGGCGGCCTCGCCGTGCTGTTCGGCGCGTACTTCGGCGTCTTCGAGCTCCTGGCTGCAGCAGGCCTGGCGATCGAATCGCGCCGTCGCGCCGGCAGCTCGCGGGTTCGCATGACGGTCGGCGCGCTCGCGACCTTCGCCCTCGGGGTCGCGCTCGTCGCGCTGATCGTCGGTGGGACGCTGCCGGCGACGCAGGGGAACGCCGGGCTCGAGGTCGTCATCGAGCTGCTCGCGCTCGGCGCTGCCCTCGGCTACCTCGTCGCGTTCGCCCCACCCCGCCTGCTCCGACGGGTGACGCAGCAGACGATCGCGTTCGACTTCATCCGCGAGCTGAGCGCCATCCCGGCCGGCGCCGGCGGCGCCAGGATCTGGGCGTTGCTCGCGCAGACGGCGGTTCGATCCACCGGGGCGACCCGTGTCGTCGTGTTGCTGGGCCGAGATGCCGTGGCGACGGCCGAATCGAGCGTGCGCTCGAGGTCGACGGTTCGGATGGAGATCGCGCTGCCGGCCCTCGACACGCCCGCGCCGGCGCGGCTGGAGCTGAGCTTCCGCGGTCGGCCGCTGTTCGTCGAGGATGACGAGGAGCTGCTGCGCCTGGTCGCCGACCGAACCTGGAAGTCCGTGGAACGCGAGGAGGCAATCCGCCAGCGCGACAGCCTCATCGCCGAGCTTCGCGCCGCCGGGACCGCCCGCAGCGACGAGCTGGCCGCCCTCTGCCAGGAGCTCCGCGCCCCCGTCGTCGCGATGATGGCGTCCGCGGCGCGCCTCCTCGAGGCCGCCGATCGAGCCGTGGATCGCGGGGCCGGGCCGATGTCGGCACCCGCTCGGACCGAGGTCGGCCCGTCCGCATCGGCCTCGGCCGCCGAGGACCACGCTCGCGCCCGCGATGACGCCGAGCACATCCACTTCGCCTCGGAGCGCCTGCTGGCGCGCATCGATCGCCTGCTGGAAGCATCTGCGCCCGCGCCGGCATCTGCGGCGGTCGCGCGGGCGGAGCTCGGGGAGCCCGCGGCCCCCTATCCCGCGGAGGACGCCTCGAGCGCCGGGCGCGCCGCATCGGCCTCGGCTGAGCGCGCCGCGACCATCGTCCAGGCGGCCGGGTTGTAGGTGTGCCGGTAGGCGATCCGCCGCGCCTGCCTCCGGAAGGCCTTCGCGATGCGACCCGCCATCACGCCGTCGCTCGGCGCACCGTGACCCGCACGATCTGCACGCCGTTGTTGCCCATCCCGCCGTAGTTCCACGGCATCTCGATCGGCTGCACCGTGCCGTCCGAATCCGTCGCGCGGCACGCCAGCTCGTGCTCGCCGGGCTCGGCGTTCCAGTCGAACGCCCAGCCGCGCCACGCAAACCGGCCGATCGGGGGCTGGAGCGCGGCGTCGGACCATTCGCCGTCGACGCGAACCTCGACGCGGGCAATCGGGGACGTGCCGCCCCAGGCGCGGCCGCGGATCGTCACGAGCCCCGGATCCACGAGGCGCCGGCGGCTGAAGTAGTCCGGCAGGCCCGGCGGGGCCATCAGGGCGCGGACGCGGATCCGCCGCACGGGCTCCCCCACGTCGTCGGCGCGCTCCTTGTACCGGTAGGTGCGGACCTGCTGGTAGCCCTGGAACTCGTGGTCGATCGCCTCGATGCTCGTCAGCCACTTGACGCTCGCCATGCCGTACCAGCCCGGGACGAGCAGCCGCACCGGCGAGCCGTGCTGCGGGGGGAGCGGCGCGCCGTTCATCTCGTCGACCAGGAGGATCTCCGGCCGGCGCGACTCGTCGATCGTCAGGCTGCGCTGGAAGTCGTGCTCCTCGCCGCCCTGGAATCCGCGATCGGCGCCGGTGAACACGAGCTCGCGGGCCTCGGCGCGAATGCCTGCCTCCTCGAGGATCGGCGCGAGCGACGTGCCGCCCCATTCGGCCGTGCCGATGGCCTCGTACAGCCACGGGTTGCTCAGCGGCCGTGGCTGCAGGCGGGCGCGGCCGTTGCCGGCGCACTCCAGCGTGACCGGGACCGTCTCGCGCGGGCGGGCCCGGAGGTCCGCGAGCGAGAGCGCAAGCGGCCGCTCGACGAGCCCGCCGATGCGCAGCCGCCACGCCGCCGGATCCACGGCGGGAATGTCGAAGTGGATGAGCAGGTAGTGCAGCCCGCTCGGGGTGATGTCGTAGCGCATCGCCTCGAGCGGCATGCCCCGGTTGCGACCTGCGAGGGCCAGCTCCTCGAAGGTCAGCGCGCCTTCGGTCGGCGGCCCGGGCTTGACGTACCAGTCGGGGGCATCGGTCGGCGCCATGGCGCCATGCTAGCCCGCCGTGACGTCGCCTCAGGCCTCCATCGGCGGCTGGTGGACATCCGTCTCGCTCTCCCCGGAGCCGGGCGCGCGCTGTGCCTCTGGATCACGATCGAACGGCGGACGCTCGTCGGGCGAGCGGTCCCAGTCCGGCCGGTCGTTCGTGTCGTCGTCGCGCCCGTCGGGCGTGGGCATGGGATCTCGCTGGTCGGTCATGTCGTGCCTCCTTGCGCCGGGAGCGTTGCTCGCAGCGATCGATGGAGCGTGGCGCGCAAGGGATCGCAACGAGGCTGCCAGCGGGCCCTCCGACGCGGCAGGTACGCTTCGACCATGCCTGAATCGAAGCGCCCGCTCCGCGTCGGAATCCAGCTCCCGGAGGTCGAGCGCGAGGTGCGCTGGCCGGAATACATCGCCATGGCGAAGGCCGCGGAGGACACCGGCTTCGACACGATCTGGCTGGGCGACCACCTCCTGTACCGGTACTCGGACGGCTCGACGCGCGGGCCGTGGGAGGTCTTCACCTCGCTCGCCGCCATCGCGCAGGCCACGAGCCGCGTGAAGATCGGGCCGCTCGTCGCGGCGACCGCGTTCCACGCCCCGCCGATGCTCGCCAAGATGGCCGCGACGGTCGACGAGATCAGCGGCGGCCGGCTCATCCTGGGCCTCGGCGCGGGCTGGAACGACGTGGAGTTCCAGGCGTTCGGCTTCCCGTTCGACCACCGTATCTCGCGCTTCGAGGAGGCGTTCACGATCATTCGGACGCTCCTTCGCGAGGGTGAGATCGACTTCGACGGCAGGTTCTTCCAGGCCCGTGACTGCGTGCTGAAGCCCTCGCCCCGGCCGGGCGGCCCGCCCCTCATGGTCGGCAGCATCGGGCCGCGGATGCTCGAGATCACGCTGCCCCACGTCGAGCAGTGGAACGTCTGGTATCGCCAGTCGAACAACTCGCCCGAGGGGTTGGCGCCGATCCTGCGGGACGTGGACGCCGCGTGCCGCGCCGTCGGCCGCGATCCCGGCACGCTCGAGAAGACCAGCGCCGTGCTGGTGCGGCTCGAGGGCGGTGCGGGCCGGATCATGGGCGAGCGAGCCGCTGCGCCGATCCCGCCGCTGGAAGGCTCGATGGCGGCCATCGCCGACGGCCTGCGCGCGTACGCGGCGCTCGGCCTCGCCGAGGTCCAGCTCGTCGTGGACCCGATCACGCAGGAGTCGATCGAGGCGCTCGGCGCGGTGCTGGCCGATCTCGACCGCGGCTGACGAGCGCCGCGATTCCGCAAGGCCCCGGGCCCGCTGATTCGCTACGATTCCGCGCGCTGGAGGCGCCGCGATTGCGAGATTCGAATCTGGACGACCCTAATCGCCGCACCCGTCGCCGCGATGAGCTCTCCCCGCTCGACAAGCGGGTGATCGAGCATCTCCAGCAGGATGGCCGCCGGCCGTTTACCCAGATCGCCGCCGACCTGGGCGTCTCCGAAGCAGCGGTGCGCGCGCGCACCAACCGGCTCGTTGAGCGTGGCATCCTGCAGATCGTCGGCGTTGCCGACCCGGACAAGCTTGGGTTCCAGCAGGCCCTGATCGGGATTCGCTGCGAGCCCGGGCGATTGCTCGACGTGGCGGAGGCACTGGCGAGCATGCCCGAGGTCGATTACGTCGTCGTCACCGCGGGGCGCTTCGATGTGCTCATCGAGACCGTCGCCGAGGACAACGAGGGATTGCTGCGCTTCCTGGCCGACCGCCTCCAGCGGGTGGACGGGGTGCGCGACACCGAGACGTTCTCGTACCTGCGCCTCGTCAAGCAGACGTACCAGTTCGGGACCCGCTGATGCCACTGTCCCAGATCGTGTTCGCCGCGATCGCGATCCTCGCGGTCCTCGCGTTCGCGCTGGCGATCGCGCCCACGTTCGTCTGGGTGCGTCGTCGGATGGCCGGCCAGGCAGAGCAACGGCAGATGAGTGCGGAGGGCGCGTTGGACCCCAGGGCGATCGAACGAGACCGCGGCGGGCGGGCGCTGACGACCGCCGTCGACGACGCCCCCGAGGAGCCCATCGGGAGCCCCGAAGCGGACCCGACGCTCGAAGACCGGATCATCCGCATCGTCAGCTGGGCGTTCCTCATGGCGGTGGCCGTGTTCGCGGCCGCCAGCGGTCTGTGGAACGGGAACCTCGCGGTCATCGTCATCCTCGTCGCGGTCACCGGCGAGATCCTCCTGATCCTGCAGGACGTCCTCCCGCGCACGCCGCTCCGCAACTTCCGTGGGCCCGCCCAGGGCGTGCTCGCGCTGGCATTCGCGGCCGGCCTCGTGGCCCTCACGAACGGGTTCGAGAGCCCGTTCACCTTCACGTTCCCCCTGATCGTGGGAGCCGGTGCCCTCCTCGTCGCGCCCCGGATCGCGCTCATCCTCGCGATCCTCGCCACGGCCGCGTACCTCGCGGCGGGCATGTACGTGAACCCGAATCCGAGGACGGAATCGCTCGTGCTCATGGCGGTGAACCTGACCGGCCTGTACCTGCTGGCCTACATCGGCACGTCGGTGGGCCGCGAGCAGCGCCGCGCCCGTGATGCGGCGATCCGGATGTCCACGGTCGATGGGCTCACGGGCCTGTACAACCGCGCGTTCTTCTTCTCGGCGCTGGAGCGCGAGATCGCACGCGGCGATCGCTCCGGGCGCGCGTTCTGCCTCGTGATGCTGGATCTCGACGACCTCAAATCCGTCAACGATCGATACGGCCACCTCTCCGGCGACCAGGTGCTGCGCAGCGTCGCGGACATCGTGCGCGGCGGCGTCCGCAAGATCGACGTCGCTGCCCGCTACGGCGGTGACGAGTTCGTCGCGCTGCTGCCCGAGACGGATCCGACCGGTGGCTGGGTCCTCGCGGAGAAGATCCGGCTCACCGTGGCCGAGCAGGGCTTCGCCGGTGTCGAGCCGACGCCGACGGTCTCGGTCGGCGTGGTCTCGTACCCGGCCGACGGCCGCTCCGCCGACGCGCTGCTCGTGAGCGCGGACCGGGCGATGTACGCCTCGAAGCGCGGCGGGAAGAACCGTGTCGCGCGCGCCACCGCCGAGCCGATGGTCCTGCCCATCGAGAGCAAGGCCGCCGAGCGCGCCGCCCGCGAGGCGGACCGAGCCGGCTGAGCTTCGGCGACCGGCCGGCGGCTCGGCGCCGCCCCGGCCTCGCAGAATCGAAGAGCTGATCTGCGTCGGGGCGATCGCAGCCGAGAATTCCCAGTCAATCGACGGATAAGCGCGGCCCGCCACTATCGGTGCCGATGGATGCACCACGTGTCGGCCGTGTCGTTCGGGCGGTCCGGATACGCCTTCGACTGCGCCAGGTCGACGTTGCGGCGAGAGCAGGCGTGTCCGCGTCCGTTGTGGCTCGGATAGAACGCGGTCGATTGCTCGACGTGAGCCTGCGTGCGTTGCTCGCCGTAGGCGATGCCCTCGACATCCGGATTGACCTCTCGACGTGGTGGCGCGGCGGCGACCTCGACCGGATGCTGAACGCAAAGCACGCCGCACTCGCCGAATCGGCGGTCGCGTTCCTGCTCGACGCGGGCGGATGGGAGGTTCGGGCGGAGGTTTCGTTCAACGTTGAAGGCGAGCGTGGCGTCGTCGACCTCGTCGCCTGGCACGCGGCGTCTCGAACGATCCTGATCATCGAGCTGAAGACGGACATCGTCGATGTCGGCGAGACGATCGGAACGTTCGACCGAAAGCGCCGGCTCGCCGGCCGGATCGCTGCCTCGCTCGGCTGGCGCGCGGAGCAGGCGGCCTGCGTGCTCATCGTGCGTGAGGGCACGACAAACCGACGTCGCGTCCAGCGACACGCGCTGACCTTCCGATCGTCGCTGCCGGACGATGGTCGGCGCTTCCGCGCGTGGCTCAGCTCGCCGGCGGGGCGCCTGGCAGCACTCGTGTTCCTGCCAGATCGCCAGCCACTGGCGCTTGGACAGTCTTCTGCCAACGTCCGTCGCGTCCGCGTGCGTGGAAGTCAGACGAAGATGGCCGTCCCGCCACAGAGCTGAGCGTGTGGGTGCGTGGGACGATCGCGCAATCACCGCCTGCTGGTGATCTGGCGGTGGAATCCGCGGCGAAGCTGGATGACCGCCGTTGCGCGGCGATCTGGCAACTCGGACACCTCAGGCATGCAGTAGCCGTCGGTACGCGGCGATCTGGCAAAGCGGCTCCGATCGGTAGGGGGCGATAGGATCGGCCTGTGGCGACCCTGACGATCGATCGGCCCGCGGGACGCGCCGGGCCGAGCTTCCCGGCGCGCCTCGGCATGCGGATCTGGCGCCTCTTCACCTCGGTGAACTTCGCGGTCGTCCAGATCGTGGCTGTCGCGGTGCTCGCCAGCTTCGGCATGACGATCCGGCAGCTGCCCGGCTTCGCGTTCCGGTCGCCCGGTGACTACGCCACCGAGATGGACAAGCTCCGGACCATCTACGAGCCCGTCCTTGGCGTCGGCTTGGTCGACTTCATGGAGCGCCTCCAGCTGTTCCACGTGTTCACGTCCACGCCATTCACCGTCCTCCTGCTGGTGCTCGCGATCTCGATCTTCATCTGCACCATCGACCGGACCCCACGCCTCTGGCAGCAGTCGGCCTTCATCCGGGTTGCGCAGCCGCCGGCCTACTTCGACCCGCGGCTCCCGGATCGTGCGTCCATCGCCGCGGGTCCCGGCCTCACGTCCCAGGCGGTGTCAGTGGCGCTGCGCAGGCACCATTTCGTCGTCCGCGAGGAGGCCGGCGAGGACGGGGCGCGATACGTCTACGGCGACCGCAATCGCTGGACCAAGATGGCAACGCTGATCTCGCACCTCGGCCTGATCCTGTTCGTGGTCGCCGGGCTCGTGACCGCGAAGTTCGGTGACGAGCAGGGCCTCGTGGTCGCGGAGGGCGACACGCTGACCGTCCAGCCGATCGGAACGCCCGGCCTGCTGCTGGTGAAGAACTACGCGTTCAGCGCGCCGGGCCTCGACACGGGCTCGCCGACCGACTTCACGACGGACCTCGGCGTGTTCCGTGACGGCGTCGAGGTTGCCCGCAAGGTCATCCGGGTCAACGATCCACTCACGGTCGATGGCTACACGTTCCACCAGAACGGGTTCGGGCCGGCGCCGGACGTCGAGATCCAGTCGACCACGGACAACGCCGTGCTCTGGTCCGGCCCCATCCCCTTGACCGACTCGGCGGGCGGCCTGCCGCTCGGCGCCATCCCGATCCCCGGCAAGCCCTTCGGGCTCGAGTTCACGCTGGTCCGCAACGCGGACGGTGTCGGCGCCCTCGTCATCGTGCCGTACGCAGTGCGCGGGACGAACCCGGACGGGACGCCCGATCTCGTGTTCGGGGAGGTGCCGTACTACGCGACCCGCGGCGACACCGTGCCCATGGAAGGCCTCGGGCTCAGCCTGACCCTCCGGGACTTCAGCGACTTCACGCTGCTGATCGCGAAGAAAGATCCCGGCGCGCCGATCGTCTGGGGTGCGTTCGCGACGCTGCTGCTCGGCCTCGCGATCACGTTCTACCTGCCGCGGCGCCGGATCTGGGCGCGGCTCCGGCCGGACGGCCGGCTGGACCTCGTCGGGCGCGCCGACCGCCAGGTCGACTTCGATCGGGAGTTCACCGCGGTGATCGACTCGCTCGTTGCGGCGCGGGGCGGTCCTGCCTCGCCGCCCGGCCCGGCCGCACCCGGCCCGGCGGCACCCGGCCCCGACGCTCCCGGATCCGGTCCGGCAGGCGGGTGACCGACCTCCGGACCCTCGCGTCAGAGCTCCTGCCCGGGTCGCAACTCGTCGGCGGCGGGGCGGAGCTGCCCCCGATCGCGTGGGTGCGGGTGATGCGGGCCCAGGTGCCCGCGTTCGACGCCCTCGAACCCGGCGATCTCGTGATCGCGCCCGCCCCGGCGGTCGCCGCCGTTGCGCCCGGGCGCACGGAGCTCGAGGCACTGGCGGCGGACCTCGCCCGCGTGCCGGTGTCCGGGGTGCTCCTGCCCGACGGAGCCCACGAGACGGCAAGCGCGATCGCCCGCGCCGGCGTCCCGGTGGTGGTCATCGGCCGGACCGATCCCGCGGCCCTGGAGCGGAGCGTGGTCGGCTACATCGTGGCCCGCGGCGCCGAGTTGGAGCGGCAGGCCGCCCTGCTCGAGGCCGAGCTCCGACGGCGCGCCCTCGACGGTGTCGGCGTCGCCGGCCTGCTCGCAACGGTCGCGGGCTTCCTCGGGCGGGCGCTCGCGCTCGAGGGCGCTCGAGGCGAGGTCATCGCGATGCACGTCCCCGCGCACGTTCCGGGCGCCGCCGCCGATGCTGCGGCGTACCAGGTGGGATCAGGCCCGGCGCGAGGCAACCGTGCGGCGCCGAGCTCGGCCGTGCTCCGTGTCCCGATGCCGGCCGCCCACGGTGTCGCGGGGGCGCTCGTCGTGCTCGGCGCGGCGCAGCCCTCGGAGCTCGCAGCGGTGACGTTGCCGAGGGTCGCCGGCCTGGTGGCGCTCGAGCTGGCGCGAGAGGACGCCGTTCGCGGAGCAGCCGATCGCGCGCGTCGCGCCGAGGCGATGCCCTCGGATGGTCCGCCGTGGGTCGTCGCCATCGCGCGCCAACGGGAGCCGGGTCGCCAGGATGACGATGCGTCCCCCGGAGCAGCCCGGGAGGCCCGCGAACAGCTGCGCCGGTCCCTGCGGCTGCTCGCCCCCGCCCGCCGGATGAGCCTCCGCGGCGATGCGGACTCGGTCGACGTGCGGGCTGTCCTCGCGGTCGATCCGCCCGGTGGCGCCGACCCCGAGGGCCGAATTGCCGCGAACGCGGTTGCGGATGTCGTCGGCCGCGTCGTGGCGTTGTCACGGCCCTTCGGCAACCCGAGCGAGCGCCCTGCTGCCGAGGCGGAGGCGCGGGCAACGCTCGAAGCCGCGGAGCGACTCTCGGTGCCGGGCAAGGTGGTCGTGGCGGCACGGCTCGCGACGTACCGGATGTTGGGCGCGCTGCACCAGGTCGCCGACGGTCCTCGCCTCTCCCAGGCGGTGCTGGAGCCGCTGCTTGCGAGCCGTCCGGACGTGCAGCGCGAGCACCTCGCGACGCTCGCTGCCTACCTGGAGCGTGGCGGCGTCGGTGAGGCGGCGACCGCGCTCGGGATCCACCGCAACACGGCCACCTACCGCCTCCGGCGCATCGAGCGGCTCACCGGCTGGGACCTCACCGATCCGGATGTCCGTCTCGCGCTGCTCGTCGCGCTGCGAGTTGTGCAAGATCACTAACTTCGCCTGAGGCGCCAAGGCCACCAACGGGCCTCCGGAGCCGCCGAGGCTGGATACCATCGCCGGGACACCGTCCGCGACGCCGGGACGTGGTGCGCATAGCACAACTCCGAAGGTCGCAACCCCCAGCGAAGGAGCAGCGGATCGCATGAGCGCACGACGCAGGGCCATCGAGACGATCGCCAACCACAAGGTCGGCGCATCGCAGGAGTACCTCGAGCTGGCCGGGGCCGACATCTTCGGCCAGTACGTCTTCGGCGATGCGGCCCAGCGCGCGTTCCTCGCGAAGCCGATCTACCAGAAGCTCCGCGAAACCATTGAAGGCCGTGCGCCATTCGATCCGGCGATCGTCGATGCGGTCGCCCACGGCGTGAAGGAATGGGCCATGGCGCAGGGCGCCACCCACTTCACCCACTGGTTCGTGCCCATGACGGGCTCGACCGCCGAGAAGCACGACTCATTCCTGACCCCCTCCGGGGACGGCCACGCGATCGCCGAGTTCTCGGGTCGCAACCTCGTCCAGGGCGAGCCGGACGCGAGCTCGTTTCCCTCGGGTGGCATCCGCGCCACCTTCGAGGCCCGGGGCTACACCGCGTGGGACGTCACGAGCCCGATCTTCCTCCAGGTCGAGCCGAACGGCGTCACCCTCACGATCCCGACGGCGTACGTGAGCTTCACCGGCGAGGCGCTGGACCACAAGATCCCCCTCCTGCGCTCGCAGGAGGCGCTCGGGCGGCAGGCATTGCGCGTGCTCCGCTGGTTCGGGAACGAGGATGCGAACCGGGTCTACACCACGATCGGGCCCGAGCAGGAGTACTTCCTCGTCGATCGCCGGCTCGCCGAGCATCGGCCGGACCTCATCCTCACGGGGCGGACCCTCTTCGGCGCCAATCCGCCGAAGGGGCAGGAGCTCGAGGACCAGTACTTCGGCCCGATCCGCGAGCGGATCCTCGCGTTCATGATGGATCTCGATCGCGAGCTGTGGCGCCTCGGCATCCCGTCGCGCACCCGCCACAACGAGGTGGCCCCCGGCCAGTTCGAGATGGCGCCCGTGTTCGAGCCGACCTCCGTGGGCAGCGACCACAACATGGTCGTGATGAGCACGATGCGACGCCTTGCCGCACGGCACTCGCTCATGTTCCTGGTCCACGAGAAGCCGTTCGCCGGCATCAACGGCTCGGGCAAGCACAACAACTGGTCGATGTCGACCGATGACGGCGAGAACCTCCTCGACCCGGGCAACGACCCCCACTCGAACGCCCAGTTCCTGGCGTTCCTGATGGCGGTGATCCGGGGCGTGCACCGCCACGCGGACATCCTCCGGGCGTCGATCGCGGACGCGGGCCAGGATCACCGGCTCGGGGCCAACGAGGCGCCGCCGGCGATCATGTCGGTGTTCCTCGGCAGCCAGCTCGTCGACGTCATCGAGCAGCTGGAGCAGGGCGCCGCGTCGAAGTCGAAGAAGGGCGGCTCCGTTGCGCTCGGCGTCACGACGCTGCCCGAGCTGCCGAAGGACGCCACGGACCGCAACCGGACCTCGCCGTTCGCGTTCACCGGCAACAAGTTCGAGTTCCGCGCGGTCGGGTCGTCCGCCCCGATCTACTGGCCCCAGACGGTGCTGAACACCGCGGTGGCCGACTCGCTCGCGGATCTTGCGGATGAGCTGGACAACCTCAAGACCGGTGACTTCGACGGCCTCGGCCGGATCCTCTCGGGCATCGCCCGCGAGAACAAGGCAGTGCTCTTCGAGGGCAACGGCTATTCCGAGGAGTGGCACGCGGAGGCGGCGCGCCGCGGCCTTCCCAACAACCGGACGACGGTCGATGCCCTGCCGGCGCTCGCGACGAAGCGGGCGACAGCATTGTTCTCGAAGTTCGGCGTCCTGACCGAGCGCGAGCTCGAGTCCCGCGTCGAGATCTTCTGGGAGCGCTATGTCAAGGTCGGCAACATCGAGGCCAGGACCGCGCTCGACATCGCCCGGACCATGATCCTGCCCGCCGCGGTCCGCTACCTGGGCGAGCTGGCGGCGGCGTCGGGGTCCCGGGGCGCCCGGACCATCGCCGGCCGCGTCGGCGGGCTGGTGGACGGCCTGGTCGACGCGATGGACGCCCTCGAGGCGGCGCAGCACGCGGCCCACGAGGCCGGCGGCGTCCACAAGGAGGCCCGCGTCGTCGTCGACAAGGTCATCCCGGCGCAGGACGCGCTGCGGAAGGTCGCCGACGAGCTGGAGACCGTCGTCAGCGACGAGCTGTGGCCGCTGCCCAAGTACCGCGAGCTGCTCTTCCAGTACTGAGGCGCGGATCGCTGGGGCAGCCGGGGCGGGGTAGGCCTAGTCGACTAGGCCAAATGGTCGCGCGATCGATATCCTTCGCTGCGGGGGATCGACCAACCCAGCCAGGGAGGACCGCGTCCACATGTCCGCCCCGCGCCCAGTCATCGACGATTCGGTTCGCACGGCGCTCGATGCGCTTGCCCATCCCGTCTCGATCGCGACCTCGCTCCGCGACCGTGACGGCGAGCTTCTCGACTTCCGGCTCCTGTTCGTGAACGCCGCAGCGGCGGCATGGACGGGACAGCCCGCGCAATCGGTCATCGGTCGCCAGGTCGGCGAGCTCCTCCCCGCGTTGCGCACGAGCGGCCTGTTCGACGAGCTCTGCTCGGTGGTCGACACCGGAAAGCCGTTCCGGAAGGCCGGCGTGCGCTTCCTCGACGCCGAGATCGACGGCCGCCCCGTCGGCGGCCGCTACGACATGGGTGCGATGCGCCTCGGCGACGGGTACCTCTCGGCGTGGAAGGACATCGGCGACGGCGATTCGGAATCCGACGAGCTCGACCGGACGCTGCGCCGCACGCACGCGCTGATCCGCCTCATCCGCCTCGAATCCCGGGCGCTTCGGATCCTCCGGCCGAGCTTCGCGTCGTGATTCGCTGCCTGAGACGCGGCACGCGGTGACGGCCGCGGTCGCACGAGCGGAGGGCATCCACCCCGATCGGTCGCTCTGGCTCCTCTCGATCGCGCACGCGGTCAACCACGCCCAGGCGGTGATCCTGCCGCCGATGTTCCTGCTCGTCGTGGCCGAGTTCCACATCCCCATCGAGGCAATCCCGTTCCTCGTCGCCATCGGCGCGGTCAGCTCCGGCGCGATCCAGGCGACCTACGGCTTCGTCACGCGGCGCATCGCCCGTCGCCCGATCCTGGTCATCGGGGGCCTCACGTTCGGCGCCGGCTTCGCGCTCCAGGCGGTGACCCAGAGCTTCGCGACGTTCAGCGTGGCGAACGTCATCTCCCGGATCGGCGGGTCGCCCCAGCATCCCGTGGGAAACGGCCTCCTCGCCGAGCAGTTCCCGCCGGAGCGGCGCGGCTTCGCGATCAGCGCGCACATCTCCGGCGGCAACGTCGGCACCGTCATCGCGGCGCTGCTGGGGCCCGCTGCGCTCGCGCTGTTCGGGTGGCGCGGCGTGTCGATCGTGATCGGCGTGCCGGCCGCACTCATCGGGCTGGCGATGTTCCGTTGGATCCGCGAGACCGGGGCGGACCGGATCGCAGCGATCGAGCACGGCTCGGTCCGGAGCGCCGCGATCGCGTCCTGGCGCACCCCGGCAGTGCGCCGCGCGTACCTCGCGTCGATCTTCGGCGGCGGGGGGCGCGGCCTCGGCGTCGCGAACCTGTACGCGCTGCTCTACGTGACCGAGGTGCTGCACCTGCCGTCGGACACGACCAACCTCATGTACGCGGGGCTGATCGTCCTGTCCGTGCCCATGCCGCTCGTCGCGGGCTGGCTGTCCGACAAGGTCGGGCGTCGGCCGATCATCCTCGGCGCGTACATCGGCGGCGCGGTGGGCTTCCTGGCGTTCGTGCTTGCGGGCTCGAGCCTCGTCGGCCTGTGGATCGGGATCGCGATCATGGGCCTGTTCTCGTTCGCGGAGAGCCCGCAGCTGCAGGCGCTGCTCGCCGATGTCGTGCCCACCGGCGTTCGCGATGTCACGTTCGCGCTGTACTTCACGCTCGCGTTCGGTGTCGGGTCGATGTGGAACATCGTGTACGGGCTGGTGATCTCGGCGGCGGGCGAGGCTGCGGGCCTGCCGATCGTGTTCGGGCTCATGGCCGCGTCGTTCCTCGTGGCCGCGGTGATCATGTTCCCGGTGCGCGACGAGCCGCTCGCGCAGGCGCGCGCGGAGCTGGCGAACGATTGATGCGCGCGAGCGACTGATGCGCGTGCCGACGCCCACCGCCGGGATGACGGTCATCCTGCCGAACCACTGATACCATTCGGCGGCCCTGAGAACGGGCTCCCAGTCGGGGCGTAGCGCAGCCTGGTAGCGCGCGTCGTTCGGGACGACGAAGTCGTGGGTTCAAATCCCGCCGCCCCGACCACTTCCCTCGCCGCAACGCGGGCGACCGCATGCCCGGACGTGTTGCGAGGCGATGTTAGCGGCCCTTCGACTACGGTCGACCACGCCGCGTCCGCGGCACCAATGGAGGTTCCACCACTGATGATCAAGCGCACATCCGCGCTCCTGCTCGCCGGCCTCGTGTTCGCGGCCTGCGGCAACGGAACGCCGACGAGCCAGCCGACCGGCCCGGCCGCCACGAGCCCCGCCGCCACGTCCGGCACTGCCACGCAGGGCGCCGGCGAGGTCGATCCGAACAGCGTCGCCGGCTTCTGCCAGGCGATGACCGACACGATCGTCGCCAACATGCCGCCGAAGGACTCGAACGCGGCCACGACGATCTCGCCGCTGCTGCGGAACTGGTCGAACATCGCCGCCTTCGCGGCGATCAAGGCCGACCTCCTCGCGGTGGCCGACTGGACCGCGTCGGCGTCGATCATGAACCCCGTCCCGGCGCCGCCGGCAGACGTCCTGGCCTCGTGGGCCAAGGTCATTGCGTTCCAGGGGAGCAACTGCGCCTAGCGCGCCCTCGCGCGAGCAGCCTGCCGGGGCGGTCATTGCGACCGCCCCGGTCTTGATTCAGGGCGTGACCGTGTAGACGACGGGTGTCGATGTGCCGGCGTAGCTCACGTTCAGCGTGAACGACGTGGTCGTCTTGATGTTGTTGCAGATCGCGCTGTTCGGGGCGATCGTGGTGCCGTCGGTCTTGCCGGCTGCAGCCTGGCCTTTCGCCGGGCTCGCGGTGCCCCAGTCGACGCCCTGGAACTGCACGAACGAGATCGACCAGTCGACCGCGACATTGCTGCCCGTGTTGTCGAACGTGATCGGGAATGCCTTGAGAGGGCTCGTGCAGTTGGCGGAGATCTTGGTCGGGCTGACGAGGAAGCTCACGACGGGCTTGGGCGTGGGCGTGGGCGTCGGCGCCGCCGTCGGCTTCGCCGTCGGCTTGGGCGTTGGTCTCGCAGTGGGCTTCGCCGTCGGCGTCGGTGCGACGGACGGCATGACCGAGGGCGGAGCCGTGGGGGTAGGACCAGGGGAGGGTGCGACTGAGGGAGCGGGCGTCGGGGCAGCCGAC
>DATAIB010000302.1:0-4219 GCA_036262855.1 Candidatus Limnocylindrales bacterium | reverse complement strand
ACCGTCGCCGAAGCGAGCACGGCCGTGAAGGGCCTGACCGGAATCGATATCCCGGGGCTGATCGGGACATCGATGGGCGCCCGCTTCGATGGGGGCGGCTCCGGCGGCGATGCGCCGAAACCTCGTGGCACCGGGCCGACGAAGCCCTCCGGCGGTTCCGGTGGGTCCGGCGGCTCCGGCAGCTCGGGCTCAGGCTCCGGCTCCGGCAACAGGGCGTCCTCCACGGGGGCGCGACGCGGTCCGGCACCCTCGTCCGCGAGCGCGGGCTCGACCTCCACCGCACGTGCGGGCTACGAGCCCACGCACGCGATCGCAGCGCCGCCGCCGCCCGCCGCAACGCCGAGTCCGGATCCGCGTGCCACCCTCGACGCTGCCGTGAGCACCGCGCAGCAGACCGCCGATCGAGCCAGGGCCGCCATCGAGCGGGCAACCGCGCCGGCGGCGTCGACTTCCGCATCGACGAGCTCCGCACCGACCGGCACAGCCGGCCTCGGCGCCATCGGGCGCGACACCACCGTCGACCAGGCAGCGTCCGCCCTGGCCGACGAGCTGATGCGCATCCCGGGCATCCAGCGCTTCGGCGACATGCGCCTTCGGGATCTCGACGCCACCGGCCCGCGCCCGCTGCGCACGATGTGGCGCATCGCGCGCGACCAGCTGGACACCAGGTACGGCGACCTGACCATCGGTCAGGTGATCGACCAGTACAAGGGCCAGGGAGGAGTCTCCGCTGGCGCCTGAGTCGACGCCCGCGGGCGAGTTCGACCGGATCCTCCGCGAGAACGAGCGCTTCCAGGAGGCGTTCGATCGCTCGGCGCTCACCGCGGCGCCACTGACCGGGCTGGCGATCCTGACGTGCATGGATGCCCGGATCGACGTGGAGGACGCGCTCGGCATCCGGGTGGGGGACGCGCACATCATCCGCAACGCGGGTGGGCTGGCGACGGACGACGCGATCCGCTCGCTCGCCGTCAGCCAGCAACTGCTCGGGACGCGCGAGATCATCGTGATCGCGCACACGAAATGCGGTCTCCACGGCGCCGACGAGGCAGCCCTTCGCCAGCGGATCGAGGATTCGACGGGGAGCACCACCGAGATGGGCTTCGGCGCGTTCGCCGATCTGGAGGCGATGGTGCGCGAGCAGGTCGAGGTCCTCCGGGACGAGCCGATCCTCCTCGAGACCGAGGTGCGCGGCCTGGTCTATGAGGTTGAGACCGGGCGCCTCCGCCCCGTGATCTGATGGGCTTCACGCGCGCCGAGGTGGCAGCCCGTGCCGGCGTCGACGTGGCTTTCGTCGACCGACTCTGCGAGCTGGGAGCGCTCTCGGCGCCCGAAGGCACCTTCACCGAAGGCGACATGCGGCGCGCGCGGATCCTCCACGCGCTTGCCGATGCGGGCCTCCCGCTCGAGGCGATCGGGGAGGGAGTCCGGCGCCATGCCGTCGATCTGGGCTTCGTCGATGACCCGGCCTATGAGCTGTTCACCGGTCTGACCGACGAGACCTTCGCAGCCGTCAGTGCTCGGACGGGCATTCCGTTCGAGGTGCTTGCCGCGATGCGCGAGGCATCCGGCGCCGCAGCGCCGAAGCCCGAGGACCGCCTGCGCTCGCTCGAGCTCGATACGTTGCCCGCCCTCGAGCTGGAGATCACGTACGGGATGCGCCCGGAGAGGGTCGAGCGCCTCCTGCGCGCGTGGGGCGACAGCCTGCGTCGCATGGCCGAGGTGGAGGCCGATCTCTGGAGCACCGAGGTGATGGGCCCCCTGTTCGCGGCGGGCGGGGGGTTCGCCGACCTCGGCCCGCGGACGAGCGAATTCTCGAATGCCCTCCAGCCGCTCGCCGCGCGCGAGATCATCGCCCTCTACCGCGGCCAGCAGTCGAACGCATGGATGCGGAACTTCTTCGAGGGCTTCGAGGCCGGCCTCGTCGCGGCGGGCCTCTACGCGCGGGCGGATCGACCGCCGGCCATTTGCTTCCTCGACCTGTCGGGGTATACGCGGTTGACCGACGAGCGTGGTGATGCCGCGGCGGCGGACCTCGCGGGCCGCCTCTCGCGGCTCGTCCAGCGAACGTCGGCGGAGCATGGTGGCAAGCCGATCAAGTGGCTCGGTGACGGCGTGATGTTCCACTTCCGCGATCCGGGGCCGGGTGTCGTCGCCGCCCTGGAGATGGTCGAAGAGGCGCGCGAGGCCGGGTTGCCGCCGGCACACGTCGGGCTCCATGCGGGACCCGTGTTGTTCCAGGGCGGCGACTACTTCGGTCGAACGGTCAACGTTGCTGCCCGGATCGCCGACTACGCCCGTCGTGGCGAGGTGCTCGTGAGCGACGAAGTCATCGAGGCGTCAGGCGAGCTCGCTGGCGTTACGTTCGATCCGATCGGGCCCGTCGAGCTCAAGGGCCTCACCGAGGCGGTGTCCTTGCACGTCGCCAGGCGGGCCGCCTAGCAATTCGATTCGGCCAACGCCGGGACATCGCGTAGAATCGCGCCCCGTGGCTGGGTAGCTCAGTGGTAGAGCAAGCGGCTCATAATCGCTAGGTCACAGGTTCAAATCCTGTCCCAGCTACCAATTCCTCCTGTCACCCTTGGCCGGCGTTTTCAACGCCCCCGTGACGTTTTCTCAACCTCCGAAACGACGCAATGCGTCCGATCGTCTGCACCATGCGGTACGGACGGCCCTGGAGGGGTCCCGAAGCACCGCGCATATACTCGCCACGCGGGACCAGCGCACGTTCGCCGGCCCGATTGCACTCGGAGGCTCACTTCTTGAATCCCAGGTTCATGCGCAACGGGCTGCTGATGCTCGTGCTCGTCATGGGCGTGTCGGCACTGCTGTACACGTGGCTCGGGTCGTCGCCGCAGACCAACACCAGGGCGTACTCCGGCGACACCAGCTCGTTCCTCGCCGACGTGAAGGCCGGCAAGGTCACGAAGGTCACCCAGCTCGGCGAGACGCTCAGCGTCTTCCTGAACGACAACACTTCCAAGGACACGCCGAGCTACACGGTGAGCGTCGTCAACGTCCTCACGCAGGTCTCGCAGGACATCGCGGCGGCTGCCAAGGACGGCGGCGTCCCGACGCCCATCTACGACCCGAAACCCACCCCCGACAACTCGTGGGTCGGGCTGCTCGTGACCGGGCTGTTGCCGCTCCTGATCATCGGCGGCTTCATCTACTTCATGATGCGGCAGGCCCAGGGCACGAATAACCAGGCGCTCAGCTTCGGCAAGAGCCGCGCCCGGATGTTCCTCGGCAACAAGCAGGTCGTGACGTTCGCGGATGTCGCGGGCGTCGATGAGGCCAAGACGGAGCTCCAGGAAGTCGTCGAGTTCCTGAAGTTCCCGGAGAAGTTCAACACCCTCGGCGCGCGCATCCCGCGCGGCGTGCTCCTCGTGGGCCCTCCCGGCACCGGCAAGACGCTCCTCGCGCGTGCCGTCGCGGGTGAGGCGGGCGTGCCGTTCTTCTCGATCTCCGGCTCGGAGTTCGTCGAGATGTTCGTCGGCGTCGGCGCAAGCCGCGTCCGTGACCTCTTCGACCAGGCCAAGCGCAACAGCCCGTGCATCGTGTTCGTGGACGAGATCGACGCGGTCGGCCGCCAGCGCGGCGCCGGCCTCGGCGGCAGCCATGACGAGCGCGAGCAGACCCTCAACCAGATCCTCGTCGAGATGGACGGCTTCGACACGAACACGAACGTGATCGTTGTCGCCGCCACCAACCGCCCGGACGTCCTCGACCCGGCGCTCCTGCGCCCGGGCCGGTTCGACCGCCAGGTCATCCTCGACCGCCCGGACATGAAGGGTCGCGTCGCGATCCTGAAGGTCCACTCGAAGGGCAAGCCGCTCGACAAGTCGATCTCGATCGAGGACCTCGCGCGCCAGTCGCCCGGGTTCTCGGGCGCGGATCTCGCGAACCTCGTCAACGAGGGCGCGATTCTCGCCGCGCGGCGCAATCGCAAGGTCATCACCATGCCGGACTTCGAGGAGGCGCTCGAGCGCATCGTCGCCGGCCCGGAGCGCAAGAGCCGGGTCATCAGCGACGCCGAGAAGCTGATCATCGCGTACCACGAGGGCGGTCACGCCGTCGTGCAGCGCATCCTCCCGAAGTGCGACCCGGTCCAGAAGGTCACGATCATCAGCCGCGGCATGGCCCTCGGCTACACGATGGCCCTCCCGACTGAGGATCGCTACCTCCAGTCGAAGTCCGAGTTCGAGGACAAGATCGC
>DATAIB010000301.1:0-6416 GCA_036262855.1 Candidatus Limnocylindrales bacterium | reverse complement strand
GACGCCGAAGCGGCCCTCCGGTACGCCGAGATCGAGCGCCTCATGCAGCTCGAGACGTCCGATCTCGCGCGCTTCCACGGGGAGCTCGCCCTCGGATTCCAGGGCCAGACGGCCGAGGGCCTCATCTCGCCCGCAGATCTCGACGTCGCCGAGGGTTGGGCGGAGCGGGCGGTGGAATCGGCCCGCAAGCTCGGCCAGCCGGATCTGCTGAGCGCGGCGCTCGATGGCGCTGACGCCATCGCACTCGGTCGCGACGACATGACGAAGGTGCTCGAGTACGTCGCCGAGCGGCATGCGATCGAGGACCGCGTGTCCACGCCCGAGCGCGCCGATGCCTGGATCGTCCACGCGTGGGCGGAGACCATCCGGGGGAACCTCCGCGACGCGGAGGTCGCGGCCGAGCGCGCGCGGGCGGGGCTCGGGACGGGCCAGGCCGCGTCCTTCGTCCTCGGTGCGACGGCGTGGCGCGTCGTGGCGCTGCATGCCCTCGGCCGATGGGACGAGGCGCTGGCGGAGGCCTCCCGCGCGGAGCGCGCGCTCCAGGAATCGGAGCTCGCGACCCCGTGGTACTCGTTCAACGGGTTCATCGCCGCCGTCGCGGTCGCCCGCGCCCGCAACGACACGGTGGGGGCGGACTACTGGAAGAACCTCATGCTGCGTCTCGTGGAGCGGGAGAATCCCGGCGCCCGGACGCGGGCCATGGTCGGGTACCTCACCGGCGACCTCGATTCGCTCGCCCAGGGAACGGTCCACCGGTTCACCGACTTCTCGCCGCGGCTCGACTACATCCACCTCGCTGCCGGCCTGCTCGCGGATCGGCGCCATCCAGTGGACGCCGTCCCGCTCGGAAAGCTCATCGACTACGCGGATTCGAAGGGGCTGCGGCTGATCTCCGCCCAGAGTCGCCGCCTGCGCGGCCTCGTGACGGGCGATGCGGAGGACCTGCGAATCGCGCTCGACGAATTCGACGCGATGGGTGCGCGGCCGTACGCCGCCCGCGTTCGGACGGAGCTGGGCGCGAGCATGGCCGACCGCGACATGGCGGACCGCGGGCTCGACGAGCTGGAGGCACTCGGGGATGTCGAGCAGGCCGCTCGCGTTGCAGCGGAGCGGCGGGAGGCAGCGAAACCCGCCTAGGTTTGCGGCGCTGCTCCTGCCTCGAGCCCGAACATCGCGCGGCAGCCATCGAGCCCCTCGACGAGGATCTCGGGCCGCGGACGCGAGCGCCAGCCATCCAGGCTCATCCGGAAGTTCTGGGTGGCCCGCGGAATGCCGTGCGGCGCGAGCTCGCCGAACCCGTTCTTCTCGTAGCCCACGCCGATGCTGACCTTGGTCGAGGCGTGGTTGTCCAGGAACGCCGACGTCTCCGCGAACCGCGCACCGAGGTGATCGAAGGCGAGCCCGAGGGCTGCCTGGCGCATGAGCTTGCCGATGCCCCGGCCCTGGTGCGACATCCCCAGCCATGAGCCGGTGTGCACCGTTCGAAACACCGGGTACCTCTCCGCGCGCACGTCCTGGAAGCCGACCGGCACGCCGTGCTCCCACACGCCGAGCGTGAGGGTCCAGCTGTCCACGGACCACCGCCCGCGGCTGCCGACCCACCACTGGTACGAGGCAAGGTTGCGCTCCGTCGTCGGCGCGTCGGTCCACGCCATCCCGAACGGCATCTCACCCTTCGGATGCAGTCCTGCCTCGATGATGTCGGCGAAGGCGGGCAGCTCCGCTTCCGTCGGATAGCGCAGCTCCAGCTGACCCGTGCGCACGACGAGGTCGTACAGCGGCCAGAGATCGCGAAGCTCGAACGGACCGGCGGTCATCCCGGCATCATACGGACGTGACCACCTCCGATCCCCGGCCCTGGCCGGGCGCCGTGCTGCGCCGGCGGATCCTTGCGGGCGAAACGTTGTTCGGTGCCTGGGCCAGCCTCGCCTCGCCTGGTTCCGCGGAGCTCCTCGGGCGCGCCGGCTACGACTGGGTCGTCGTCGACATGGAGCACGGCTACACCACCGAGTCTGAGCTGCTGGCGCACCTCACCGCGATCGAGGGCTCCGGCTCCGTCGCGCTCGTGCGGCCGCAGTCCGGCGAGCGACTCCGCATCGGGCGCGCGCTCGACATGGGCGCTGCCGGCATCGTCGTCCCCCGCCTCGACACCGCGGAGCAGGTTCGCGAAGCAGTCACGTTCCTGCGCTATCCGCCAACGGGCCAGCGAGGCGTGGCGCTGCTCACGCGCGGCGCGCGCCTCGGGACCGTGAGCCACGCGGGCGTCGCGGCGCTGAACGACGACATCGTGGGCATCGTGCAGATCGAATCGCCGTCGGCCCTCGAGGCCGCCGACGACCTCGCCGCGATCGACGGCGTCGATTGTCTGTTCGTGGGGCCTGCGGACCTCTCGCATTCGCTCGGAATCCCGGGCCAGTTCGCCAACGCCACCTACCAGGACGCGCTGAAGAAGGTCGTGGCCGCCTGTCGGGCGCACGGCAAGGCGCCGGGCATCCTGCTGTACGACCACGCGTCGTTCCGGCCGCACCTCGACCTCGGGTTCACGTTCGTGGGCCTCGGCGCGGACATCTCGTTCGTGAACGAGGGCGCCAAGGCTGCGCTCGCGGCCGCGAAGGCCGGCTGACGGCCTCCATCTACCCGGGCTCGCCGGGCCTCGACCTCGAGGCGGCGGAGGCCTGGATCCGGAGCATCGTCGAGCCAACCGGCCCGATCGACCTCGTCCGCGTTCGGCCATGGGCGAGTGTCGTTCAGGTCCCGACCTCGGAGGGCATCGTCTGGTTCAAGGCGTGCCAGCCCCAGCAGGCCTTCGAGGCTCGGCTCACCGGCGAGCTTGCGCGGCGCTGGCCGGACCGCGTCGCGAACGTGCTCGGGGTCGAGCCCGTCCACGGGTGGCTGCTGACGGCCGATGCCGGCCAGTCGATCGGCGCGCTGGGCAACCCGCCGGGGTTGTGGGCGCGGATCCTGCCTCGGTACGCCGAGCTCCAGATGGGGGAGCGGGCGTTCGTGGACGATCACCTCGCCCACGCGGTCATGGACCTGCGGGTCGCCGGGCTGCCCGACCGCTACGCGGGGCTCCTGGAGCGGGACCTGCCGCTCGAGTCGTCCGAGGTCGCGGCGCTGCGGGCCTTCGAGCGGCGCTTCGAGGAGCTGTGCCGCGAGGTGGATGCGGAGTCGCCGGGCGACACGATCCAGCACGACGACCTGCACGTGAACGGCGTGTGGATCAAGGGCGACGAGATCCGGGTCATGGACTGGGGCGACACGTCGGTCGGCCATCCGTTCGCATCGCTGTACGTCACCTTCCGGTTCCTGGAGATGCCGGAGTACGGCAACCTGCCGCCCGGCGATCCCTGGTTCGCGCGGCTCCGCGACGCGTACCTCGAGCCGTGGGGTGGCGCGGCCCTCGTCCCCGCGTTCGAGCGCGCGCTGCGCATCGCCGCCTTTGCCCACGTGATCGCCTGGCTTCGCCACCGCGACCCGCTCACCGACACAGCCCGCGCCGAGTTCGATCGCGAATACGCCGTGGTCCTCCGACGCGCGCTGGCACGCATCCCCGAACCAGCAATGGGCAGGTGATCCGTCCGGCAGTAGCGTCGGCAGGACCGAATACGTGCCTCGACTACACTTTCCCTTCGTGACCGATCTCACCGAGCGCGCCGTCGCATCGCGCGTCCCCGGCCTCATCGACGAGAAGCTGAAGCAGCTCAGCGGGCGCGAGCCGCTGACCGTCGCACCGGGGACGTCGCTCCAGGCGTGCCTCGACCTCATTCGAACGACAGGGACGGCCGATTCGGTGTTCGTCGTCGACACGGCCGGCAAGCTCCTCGGCGTGCTCACGGAGCGCGACATCTTCGCTCGCCTCACGGCGCCGGGGGCTGACCTCGACAAGCCGGTCGAGGAGATGATGGTCGACCATCCGAACACGCTGAACTCGGAGGAGCCGATCCGCCGAGCGATCGAGCTGATGCAGACCGGCAAGTTCCGCAACGTCCCGCTCGTCGACGAGGCAGGCGTTCTCGTCGGTGTCGTCCGCCCGGTCGACGTCCTCAAGTACCTCGCCGAGGCATTCCCGGAGGAGCTCCTGAACCTCCCGCCGCGGCCCCACCAGCTCATGGACGCCACGGAGGGCGCGTGACCACCGAAACACCACCCCGGGAGATGCCCGCACAGAAGCAGCTCGAGCGGGTCACGATCCGGTTCGCCGGGGACTCCGGCGACGGCATGCAGCTCACGGGCACGCAGTTCACCCGGACCGCCGCCACGTTCGGCAACGACATCTCGACGTTCCCGGACTACCCGGCTGAGATCCGCGCGCCTGCCGGCTCGCTGCCCGGCGTGTCGGGCTTCCAGCTGAGCTTTTCCTCGACCGAGATCCATACCCCGGGTGACGCGCCGGACGTGCTCGTCGCGATGAACCCGGCCGCGCTCAAGGCGAACCTCGGCGAGCTGCCCGCGGGCGGCGCGCTGATCGTCAACGAGGACGCGTTCACGCCCCAGAACCTGTCGAAGGTGGGGTACGCGTCGAACCCGCTGAGCGACGGCTCGCTCAAGCAGTGGAACGTCTTCTCGGTGCCGGTGTCCACGCTCAACTCGCGAGCGCTGGAAGGGCTCGGCCTGACCAACAAGCAGGTCGACCTCACCAAGAACTTCTTCGCACTCGGGCTCATGTTCTGGCTCTACGAGCGCGACATGGCCGCGACCCTCAAGTGGATCGACGAGAAGTTCTCCAAGCGGCCGGAGATCGCCGAAGGCAACAAGCGTGCACTCAAGGCGGGCTACAACTTCGGCGAGACCACCGAGATCTTCCACGAGCGGTACATCGTCCCGCCGGCGAAGCTGCCGGCCGGCCACTACCGGAACATCACCGGCAATGAGGCGGCGGCCCTCGGCTTCGTGGCGGCATCGCGGCTTGCCGGCCGGGACCTCTTCTACGGCTCCTACCCGATCACCCCGGCCTCGGACATCCTCCACCAGCTCGCGGGCTACAAGAACTTCGGGGTCAAGACCTTCCAGGCGGAGGACGAGATCGCCGCGATCGGTGCCGCGATCGGCGCCGCGTATGGCGGGGCGATGGGCCTCACCGCGTCGTCCGGCCCGGGCATCGCACTCAAGAGCGAGGCGATGGGCCTGGCCGTGATGGTCGAGCTACCGCTCGTCGTGGTCGATGTCCAGCGCGCCGGCCCCTCGACCGGCATGCCCACGAAGAACGAGCAGGCGGACCTGCTGCAGATCATGTTCGGTCGCAACTCGGATTCGCCCGTGCCGATCGTCGCCCCGGCGACGCCCGGCGAGTGCTTCCACTATGCCGTCGAGGCGTGGCGGCTCGCGCTCAAGTACATGACGCCGGTGGCGTTCATGTCGGACGCGTTCCTCGCCAGCGGCGCGGAGCCGTGGCGCATCCCGAACCCGGACGACCTCCCGTCGATCGCCGTCCCGAACCGAACCGAGCGCGAGAAGTTCTATCCCTACTCGCGCGACCCGGAGACCCTCGCGCGGCCGTGGGCGGTCCCCGGAACGCCGGGACTCGAGCACCGCATCGGCGGCCTCGAGAAGGCGGACATCCTCGGCAACGTCAGCTACGACCCGGACAACCACCACCGCATGCAGCTGCTCCGCCAGGCCAAGGTCGCGGGCATCGCGAACGACATCCCGCCGCTCGACGTGTTCGGGCCGGCGGAAGGCGACCTGCTCGTGCTCGGCTGGGGCTCCACGTACGGCGCGATCCGCAGCGCGGTCGAGCGCCTCCAGGCGAAGGGCGTATCCGTGGCGCACGCGCACCTCCGCTACCTCAACCCGTTCCCCGCGAACACCGGCGACGTCGTCCGCGCCTACAAGCGCGTGCTGATCCCCGAGGTCAACCTCGGCCAGCTGCTGATGCTCATCCGCGCGAAGTACCTCGTCGACGCGGTCGGCTACAACCGCGTCCGCGGCAAGCCGTTCCGCATCGCGGAGCTCGAGGCCGAAGCCGAGCGCGTCATCTCCACCCTGAAGGTTCCCGTCGCATGACCGAGATCAAGAACGGCAACGGCACCGCCGCGAAGCCCGCGGCGTCCGCCACCCCGATCGAGCTGCCCGTGCTCACCCGCAAGGACTTCGTGTCCGACCAGGAAGTGCGCTGGTGCCCCGGCTGCGGCGACTATTCGATCCTCGCCCAGACCCAGAAGGTGATGCCGGACTTCGGGTACCCCAAGGAGAACATCGTCTTCATCAGCGGCATCGGCTGCTCCGGCCGTCTGCCGTACTACATGAACACCTACGGGTTCCACACGATCCACGGCCGCGCGCCCGCGATCGCAACGGGTCTCAAGGCCTCGCGCCCTGACCTCATGGTCTGGGTGATCACCGGCGACGGCGACGCGCTGTCGATCGGTGGCAACCACCTGATCCACTCGCTGCGCCGAAACGTCGACGTCCGA
>DATAIB010000300.1:0-1736 GCA_036262855.1 Candidatus Limnocylindrales bacterium | reverse complement strand
ACCTGCGCGATCAGCTGCGCGCCGAGGCAGATCCCCAGGACGGGCCGCCCGGCCGCGATCGCCTTTTCGAGCAGCGCGATCTCGGAGCGAAGGAACGCGTACTTGTCCGCCTCGTAGGCGGCCATCGGGCCGCCGAGGACGATCAGGCCGCCGACGCCGCGAAGATCCTTCGGAACGGGCTCGCCGCGCGCGAGATCCAGCGCACGGTGGTGGATGCCGCGCTCACGCAGCGCATTGCCGATCAGTCCCACGCCCTCCGCTGCCGCATGGCGAAGTACCAGCCACGACGTGCCCTCCCCGGAAGCGTCCTCCTCGTCCCGCCGAGTCATCCCCGCCCTGTTTCGCTCACGGCCGGATGACAGTCAAGGCTTATCGGGATGTTACGCAGCGGCTCCGGCCCGGCCCCTCCGGAAGGCCTCCGCAAGCTGCTACGAGGGCGCGGAGTTCACGCCGGCGTAACCGGGCCGTCACCATCGGCGGGGTAGGAACGGAGGAGTTCACGTGGGGGTCAAGCGCACGATTCTGGTGGTCGAGGACGAGAAGGACATCCGCGAGCTCGTTCGCTTTCATCTCGAGCAGGAAGGCTACGCCGTCCGTGAGGCCGATTCCGGGGAGCGCGCCCTCCAGCAGATCGCGAGCGAGCGGCCCGCGCTCGTCGTCCTCGACATCATGCTGCCCGCGACCGACGGCCTCGAAGTGTGCCGACGGCTACGCGCGAGCGACGCGACGCGCAGCCTGCCCGTCATCATGCTGACCGCGAAGGCCGCGGAGGTCGACCGCGTGCTCGGCCTCGAGCTCGGGGCCGACGACTACGTGACGAAGCCGTTCAGCCCGCGAGAGCTCGTGGCGCGCGTCCGGGCCGTGATGCGGCGCACCCACGGCGAGGAGGTGCCGCCGCCGCACGAGATCTTCGATCGTGGCCGGCTCCGCCTCGACTTCGACACCTACGAGGTCTTCATCGCGGGCGAGTCCGCCAACCTGTCGCTGCGCGAATTCGAGCTGCTCAAGTTCTTCGTGCGGAACCCGTATCGCGTGTACGACCGCCTCCAGCTCCTGGACCTGGTGTGGGGCAGCGACGTGCATGTCGAGCCGCGCACGGTGGACGTCCACATCCGCCGGCTCCGGAAGCGGATCGAACGCGACGACGCCAACCCCGAGCTCATCGTGACCGTCCGTGGAGTCGGGTACAAGTTCAATCCCGACGCGCTCGGCGCATAGGCTCGCCCTCGAGCTGCTCGCGCCGGTGGTGTCCGCTCTGGGCGTCGGCATCGCGGTCGGCGTGCCGTACGAGCTCATGGGTGGCGGGCACGTGGCGCCGCTCGTCGGCGCCGTCGCGCTGCCCGTCGGAATGCTGGCGGCGTGGTCGCTCGCGACGCGCTGGGAGCGCCGGCTCGAGCGCCTCGCACGCTTCGCGACCCAGCTCGAAGAGGGCACGACGGTGCCGTACCTCGCCGCCGAGCGGCCTGACCAGCTCGGCGCGATCGAGGACGGCCTGGGCCGGATGGCGCGGAACGTGGCGACGACGATCACCGCGCTGAACGTCGAGCGCGAGCGGCTCGAGGCCATCCTGCGCGGCATGATCGAGGGCGTCCTGGTGATCGACCTCGCGGGCACGGTCGTCCTGCTGAACGCGCGCGCCCGTGAGCTGCTCGGCCTGCCGACGGACGCGCCGTGGCGCGGCCGGCCGCTCATCGAGCTGGTCCGCGATCCGGCGCTCGCGGAGGTCGTCCGCGAGC
>DATAIB010000299.1:0-15830 GCA_036262855.1 Candidatus Limnocylindrales bacterium | reverse complement strand
CTTGTCGATGGAGATCTCGAACAGCTTCGCGCCGTTGTCGATCTTCGGGTCGCCGAACGGCTGGTTGCCCATGCCGTCAACGGCGGCCGCCTCGCCACCGAGGAACCGCTGGACGACGGCGAGGGCCGCGGTGTCGTGCGCGTCGCTGCCGCTGGCGGATGAGGGTGCCGGGCTCTCCGTGCCGTGGTCGTGTGAGGCTGCGGTGCTGGGGGCGGGCGATGCCGGCGCGCTCGTCGCGGCAGCGGCGCCGGTTGTCGGGTTCGGCGCGTAGGTCCACGCGGGCAGCTTCGAGGTCGGCGTGCACGCCGCGAGCGTTGCCGCTGCCAGGCCGCCGCCGGCGATCACCGCGCCGCGCAGGAACTGGCGACGGCTACCGGCGAGGCTGATGCCGCTCTCGCCCGCGCCGATGCTGGAGGCGCTCTCAGTGGATGACGTGGCCGGAACTGGGGGGACGCTGTGCTCAGTCATGGGCGGATGGTGGCGGCGCGAACGCACCGCTCAAAGTGACTTCCGGCCCGAAAACGGAGGGACACTCGGGTCGAGGCCGGATAGGCTCTCGAGGGTGAGATCGGACGAAGCGCTCTACGCGCTCGACCGCGCGACGCGCGCCATCGCGGGCGAGCTCGACATCGAGCGCGTCCTCCAGCAGATCGTGGACAGCGTTCGGGAGCTCGTCGGGGCGAAGTACGCGGCCCTCGGCACCGTGGGCGCCGACGGCCGGATGCAGCGCTTCATCACGAGCGGCATCGCGTCTGAGCACCGCATGCTGATCGGCGCCCTGCCGAGCGGCTACGGGCTGCTCGGAACCCTGATCCGCGACGGGGTGTCCCTGCGCATCCCGGACATCGCGAAGCACCCGGATTCCTACGGCTTCCCGCCGGAGCATCCCGAGATGCACTCGTTCCTCGGCGTCCCCGTGCATATCGGCTCCGAGACGGTCGGTAACTTCTACCTGACGGAGAAGCGCGAAGCTCCGGAGTTCTCCGCCGACGACCAGGAGCTCGTGGAGATGTTCGCTCGCCATGCGGGCATCGCCATCCAGAACGCACGGCTCCACCAGGACGTGCAGAAGCTCGCGATCGTCGACGAGCGGCTCCGCATCAGCCGCGACCTCCATGACGGCATCATCCAGAGCATCTACGCCGTCAGCCTGTCGCTCGAGGACGTGCTGGAGCTGATCGAGACCGACCGCGCCGAGGCGTCGGCGAGGGTCGACCGAGCGATCGACCGCCTGCACACGGCGATCGGGGACATGCGCGGGTTCATCACGGGCCTCGGGGTGGGGCTCGGCGACGGCGCGGGCCTGCAGCCGGCGCTCGAGGCCATGGCAGCCGACCTCCTCGGCGGGAGCGACATCGACGTCAGCGTCGACGTGGTCGGCGCCGCCGCGCTCGACACGCGGCTGCCGCCGGAGGCGAACCACGAGCTGCTGCAGATCGCCCGCGAGGCGGTGAGCAACGTCGCGCGCCACAGCGGCGCGCGACATGCATCGCTGTCGCTGGTCGTCGCCGACGACGAAGCCGTCCTCCGGATCGAGGATGACGGCTCGGGATTCGATCCGGACGAGAAGCGGGGAAGCGGTCACTTCGGTCTTGCGAACCTGCGCGATCGCGCCGCCGGGGTCGGCGGGATCCTCGACATCCTGAGCGAGCCCGCAAAGGGCACGCGTATCATCGTCCGGCTGCCCCTCGCGCCCACGGAGATTCCCTTGTGACCCAATCCACGCCCCCGGCGGCGCCGCGGCCGTTGCGGCTCCTGATCGTCGACGACCACGAAGTCGTGCGCCAAGGCCTCGTCGCGCTGCTCGACCGTCGCGAAGGCTTCCAGGTGGTTGCCGAAGCGGGCTCGGTCGCCGAATCCATCGAGCAGGCCCGCAAGTACGAGCCCGATATCGTGGTCATGGACGTTCGGCTGCCCGACGGCTCCGGCATCGAAGCGTGCCGCGAGATCCGTGCCGAGCTCGCGAACACGCGCGTCGTCATGCTGACCTCGTATCCGGATGAGGAAGCGGTCCTGTCAGCGATCGTCGCGGGCGCGGCCGGCTACCTGCTCAAGCAGATCCGGGCGCGCGACCTGGTCGCCGCGCTCGAGGCCGTCGGTCGCGGCGAATCGCTGCTCGACCCCGCCGTCACCGAGAAGGTCCTCGAACGGGTGCGGCGCATCGCCATGGGCGGCCAGACGGATGAGCTCGCAGTGCTCACGTCACAGGAGCAGAAGATCCTGATGCTCGTCGCCGAGGGCAAGACGAACAAGGAGATCGCGTCGGAGGTCTTCCTCTCCGACAAGACGGTCAAGAACTACGTGAGCTCGATCCTCTCGAAGCTCAACCTCGAGCGGCGCGCCCAGGCCGCGGCGTTCGTCGCCAAGCATCGCATCGGGCGCACACCCGACTGACGGCCTCGGCCGACACCGATTGCCACCGCGACCGCCGGCTGGCGGCTCGGCATCCGCCCGGCCTCGCTGACGAATGTCGCTCGCCTGGGCTCGCTCCATCCGAGGCTTCGGCCGGTCGAACGCCTCCGCCGCCGTCCGGCGGGGTTCGCCGCCATCGGGCATATCGGTTCGGGCCGTCCGGCAGGTCCGCGCACGGGTGGCGCTGCCTAGCCTCCGAGGTGAGCTTGGAGGCGATCGACCAATGGACCCGCAGCTTGCAGTTTCCGCGGATCACGCCGCGGCAGTCGTCTGGCTGGACCGGCGGCACGCGCTCGTGGCGCGGGCACAGGAAGGCCACTCCATCGTCAGCGAAGTCGAGCGCGACACGGACCTCGAGCCGGACTACCTGCTGCGTGTCGTGCACGCGGCGGCCGACTGCGAACGCGTCGTCGTCATGGGTCCGGATGCGGCCCGCATCGACTTCGAGCGCGAGTACGTCGCGCTGTACCGCCGGCCAGATCGCCTGATCGACGTCGGCTACGCATCCCAGCCCGCGCGGAGCGAGCTGATCGAGCAGCTGCAACTCGTCGAGCCGGCGCGCGCGTCCCACTGAACCGCCGGCGAGCCAGGAGGTTCGCCATGACCGCCACCGTCGGCCCCACCGAGGTCGAGGAGCGCATCGTCGAGCGGGAGCACCTGATGCTCCGCGCGGGCATTGCCATGCTGCAGGGCACCATCGATGACGCCAGCCGGCTCACCAGGCCGGAGCTGGCGGAGCGCGTCGCGCGCACCACGGCGTGGCTGCACCGCGAGGTCCTGCCGCATGCCGCGTGGGAGGAGGCGTGCCTGTACCCGCAGGCCGACCGAGTGACCGGGTCTCCGTGGACGACCCGCGCCCTCCGCTTCCAGCACGAGCAGATCCGCGAGCTGGCGGGCGCCCTCGAGCGGGCCTCGGTCGTCGCGCACGAGCACTGGACGCCCGAGATCACGTACGCCCTCGTCGCCGCAATGGCGAGGCTCGACGCGCTGCTCTCGGCGCATCTCGCGCAGGAGGAGCTGTCCGTGCTGCCGCTGCTCGACGATGATGCCGCGGTCGTCCGGGTGGAGGCGTCCGCCCGAGGCTGACCATGCCGCACGTCCTGCGCCCCGAAGCGACCGACCGGCTCGTCCGCGAGCTCGACGATCCTTCGAGCTGGTCGGCTGCCGCGACGGCGCTCACCGCCGAGCTGGGCTTCCGCCTCATCGAGCCTGATCCGACGGGGCGGCGCGGCGCGGCCACCGAGGGGCACCTGCTCGTCGCGCTCCGTGACTCGCCCACGTTGCGGCACTTCGATCCGGAGCTGGTGTCGTATTACGCACCGGCGCCCGCCGGCGCAGCACCCGCGACGTTCGCCCGGCTCCCGGCCGGTGCCAGCGTCCACACGAGGGCCCTGTGGGGGCACGTTCACGTCGTCGACCGGGTCCCGGTGGAGAACCGGTTCCTCACCTTCGGCGGCACCCTGGACTGCCGCGCCGTCGACGACGCGTTGACGATCGCGCACCTGCGGTCCCCCGCGCCGATCGTCCGGTGGGGCGGCCACAGCCAGGGCACGGACGCGCTCACGCTGGCGATCGGCGCGTTCTTCGGACGCCTCCTGGTGCCGGTGGACTTCCGGCCCGGGGCTGCGCAGCAGATCGACGCCGCGCCGGCAGACGTCCTCTTCGCGGCGTTCCTCTCGGACACGGTCCGCCGTGCGGCCGGGCGGCGCCGCCTGCTCGGCGACCCGTCCGAGCTGGATCGCTGGCTCGCTGCCACCTGGGCGCGAACCGGGACGAACCCGCCGCTCCGGGCTGCCGCCGAGACGCTCCTGGCCGATATCGGGTTCTGATCGGACGCGTCCGCCGGCGTGCCGCGCTGACGACCATCGGCCCCATGCCGCGGGCCAAACGGACCGGCGGGCGGGATCCTGGGGCCGCATATCCTCGGGCCATGAAGATCGTCACGCCCACAGAAGCCGTTGCGGGCATCCGCTCCGGCGACCAGCTGTACCTGCAGTGCGCCGCGGCCACGCCGTCGGTGCTGCTCGACGCGCTGGTGGCGCGCGCGCCCGAGCTCGAAGCGGTGAGCGTGGTGCACCTCCACTGCGAGGGTCCCGGGCCGCATCTCGCGCCGGCGATGGCGCCCCACTTCCGCCATCGAGCGCTGTTCATCGGCCCCAACGCGCGCGCAGCCGTCAACGAGGGCCGCGCCGACTACGTGCCGGTGTTCCTTTCTGACGTCCCGCGCCTGTTCCAGTCCGGTGCGCTGCCGCTCGACTACGTCTTCGTCAACGCGACGCCCCCGGACGCGCACGGGTTCTGCTCGCTCGGGACCAGCGTCGAGGCGATGCACGCCGCGATCCGGGCGGCGAAGACCGTCGTCGTGCAGTTCAACAAGGCCGTCCCGAGGACCCTCGGTGACAGCTTCATCCACGTCGACGACATCGACCTCGCGGTCGAATGCGATGTCCCGCCATACGAGATCCGGCTGCCGGAGATCGGCGACATCGAGCAGCGGATCGGTGGCTTCGTGGCGGACCTCGTGCCGGACGGTGCCACGCTCCAGCTGGGCATCGGCGCCATCCCCGCCGCGGTCGGGTCCGCGCTCCACGGCAAGAAGGACCTCGGGGTCCACACCGAGATGTTCACGGACACGGTGGTCGACCTGGTCGAGGCCGGCGTGATCAACGGCTCGCGCAAGGAGCGCAACCGCGGGAAGATCGTCGCGGCGTTCCTCATGGGTACCCAGCGTGCCTACCGGTTCGTGCACGACAACCCGATGATCGAGATGCGGCCGGTCGATTTCACGAACGACACGCACGTGATCCGCTCGTTCAGCCGCATGACGGCGATCAACTCGGCGGTCGAGATCGACCTGACCGGCCAGATCGTGGCCGATTCGATCGGCCACCGGATGTATTCGGGCGTCGGCGGCCAGATGGACTTCGTGCGCGGGGCGTCGCTGGCGGCCGAAGGCCGGGCGATCATCGCCCTGCCCGCGGCCGCCCAGGGTGGCGCACGCTCCCGCATCGTGCCGGCGATCCAGGAGGGCGCGGGCGTCGTCACGACGCGCGCACACGCTCGCACGGTCGTCACAGAGCACGGCATCGCCGAGCTGTGGGGCCGATCCCTGCGGGAACGCGCGCGGGCCCTGATCGCGATCGCAGCGCCCGAGTTCCGCGACCAGCTCGAGCACGACGCGGCCCGCCTCCACCTTACCTAGGGAACCGGTACCGACGACGCGCCGCGCGACGGGCGCGGAGCGGCGGCGACGGCCGAAGCCTCGGATGGAGCGAGCTTCGCGAGCGACATACGTCAGCGAGGCTGGCGCCGGCGCGAGCGACCGGCGCGTGGAAAGGGTGGGTGCCGGGCGTCCCTCCGACACCCACCGCAGTCACATCCTCGGAGCAGTCGCCGGCACCGGGTAGGGCCGAACGGCCCGTTTTCCCCGGCCGGGTGCGGGCCAGGTCCCGCGGCGAGGGGCCATCCGGGTCGGTCGATGGGGCCGCTTGGCGCTCTCGTTCGACCACCCCTGGTCGATAGGTTGATGCCGCGGAGGTTTTCGCGGCATGACGAACGAAACAGCGCCTGCAATGGCACCCCACGTCGCCGGCACGGTCCTCGACCGTCTCCCGGCGCCGGTCCGAGCGCGGCTCAACACGTTCGGCGTCATGCATGCCTACGAGCCCGGCAGCGAGATCCTGCGTGCCGGCACCCCGGCGCCGTTCCTCGCGGTGATCGAGCGCGGACGCGTGGCCCTGCGCCTTCGCGTCCCCGAGCGCGGCCGGGTCACGATCGTGACGATCGAGCCCGGCGAGCTGCTCGGCTGGTCGGCGGTCGTGCCGCCGTACCGAGTGACGGCAGATGCGGTTGCCACGGAGCCGACGCGCCTGATCGCGTATGACGCCTCGACGCTGCGGACCCACCTGGGCGAGGACTGCGAGCTCGCCGCGGCACTCCTGCCACTCGTGCTCGAATCGGTCTCCGAGCGACTCGGTGCGAGCTGGGACCAGCTGCTCGACGTCTTCGGGCCGCAGCCCTGGGAGCCCTGGTGATCACCTCAGCGCTCCCGACGAGCGCCTGGCTGGATCGTGCCCACGCAGCGCCGTCGTTCCTGCCGGTCGCCCGCCTCGAGGACCTGATCACCGCGCTGCACGCCGATGGCCGCCGCGTTGTCGGCCCGACGGTGGAGGACGGTGCGATCCGCATGTCCGAGATCGACCACGCGGCCGACCTCCCCTTCGGCTGGCGCGTGACGGCGGCACCCGGCGCGGTCCGCCTCGAGCGCCGATCCGGAGACGACGGTGACGCCGCACGAGCCTTCGATACCGGGCCGGCGTGGAGCGGCATCAAGCCGTGGACGTTCCCGTCACGAGTCGACGCGCTCCACGTGGCGCGAGCCGCCGACGGCGCCCTCTCGGTCGCCGTCGACACCGGGCCCGGCGTCCCGACGGCGATCATCGGGGCGCGGGCGTGCGACCTCGCCGCGCTGTCGATCCACGATCGCGTCCTCGCCGGCGGCCCGGCGGTCGATGTCGATTACGCCGCGCGACGCGCCGACCTCCTCGTGATCGCGGTCGAGTGCGCGTACGCAACGTCGACCTGCTTCTGCACCTCGATGGGGACTGGCCCCGCGGTGACCTCCGGCGCGGACATCGTCCTCGCCGAGGTGCACGGCGGCCTCGTCGCCCGTGCCGAGACCGCGGCGGGCGGGCGCCTGCTCGCGAGCCTCGGCCTCGAGCCCGCGACCACGGGCCAGCTCGATGCGGCGACGAGCCAGGTGGCGGCGACCGCGGCCGCGATGGGCACCACCGTCCAGACCGACGGCCTCCATGACCGGCTCCTCGCGAACCTCGATCATCCGCGCTGGCAATCCATCGCCGAGCGGTGCCTCGCCTGCGGGAACTGCACGGCTGTCTGCCCGACCTGCTTCTGCACGGGGCTGACGGTCGAATCGGACCTCGATGGGCAGGAATCGACGAGCGTTCGAACCTGGGACAGCTGCTTCACCGCCGGGTTCGCGCAGGTCGCGGGCGGTGGCTCCTTCCGGCCCCAGCACGCCGACCGCTACCGCCAGTGGCTGACGCACAAGTTCGCGACCTGGTGGGACCAGTTCGGCAGCTCCGGGTGCGTCGGCTGCGGCCGGTGCGTTGCCTGGTGCCCGGTGGGCATCGACATTCGCGAGGAGCTCGCAGCGATCGCGGGCGAGCTGCCGATCCCGGACGCGTCGGCCCCGACGCCCGTGGAGGTCCCGGGAACCCGGATCCTGGCCATGGCGCCGCCCTCGGCTGCCGCCGCGACCGCGACACTTCGGACCGAGTACGTCACCGTGACGCTCGCCGAGGTGCGGCCCGAGACCGCCGACACGGCGACCCTCCGCCTGACCACCACGGACCCGGACCTGCTGGCGGCACGACCCGGCCAGTTCGTGATGGTGGCGGTGCCCGCGTTCGCGATCCCGCCGATCTCCATCTCGCGGATCCGGCCGGACGGCCTGGAGCTGACCATTCGCGGCGCAGGACCGGCGACGAGCTTCCTCACCCGCCTCAGCCCCGGCGCGACGCTCGCGCTGCGCGGCCCGCTCGGACGCCCGTGGCCCATCGAGGACGCGATCGGCCGGGACGTCGCGATCATCGCCGGCGGCATCGGGCTCGCCCCGCTCCGCGGACTGATCGACGACGTGCTCGCGGACCCGGCTCGCTTCACCTCCGTCCGGATCTACCTCGGCGCCCGCACGCCGAACGACCGGCTGTTCGTTCCCGAGATGGACGCGCTGGCCGCGTCCGGCATCGACATCCGTGCCACCGTGGACCGGGCCGGTCCAGCCTGGCTCGGGCGTGTCGGCGTCATCACCGAGCTCTTCCGCAACGCCCGACCGACCGGCGAGCGCGTCACGGCCTTCATCTGCGGGCCCGAGCGGATGATGACCGCGGTCGCGGATCGGCTCGCGGACCTCGCGGTTCCGCCGGAGCACACCTGGCTGACGCTCGAGCGGCGCATGGAATGCGGTGTCGGGCTGTGCGGCCACTGCCAGCTCGGCGGCCGTTTTGTCTGCAAGGACGGCCCCGTGTTCTCGGTGGCCGAGCTCGGCCCGGACCTTCGACGGGAGGGGCTGTGATGTCCTCGGTGGCCTCGACGCCCGCACGCTCGGGCCGGCCGACAGTTGCCAATCGGCCCCGCGTCGGCGTCGTCAAGCTCGCGTCCTGTGACGGCTGCCAGCTCACGATCCTCGACCTCGAGGACGAGCTCCTGGCACTCGCCGAGCGCTTCGAGTTCGTGGAGTTCGCCGAGGCGACGTCGCGACGATCGTCCGGCCCGTTCGATGTCCTGTTCGTCGAAGGCTCCATCTCGACGCCGGAGCAGGCAACGGAGATCGTGCGGCTGCGCGCCGCATCGCGCGTGCTCGTCGTCATCGGCGCGTGCGCGACCGCCGGAGGCATCCAGGCACTCCGAACCGCCGCCGAGCACGAGGCGTTCCGTCACGCGGTCTACCCGGCGCCGGCATTCGTGGAGTCGCTCGCCGAGGCGAAGCCGATCGCGAGCTACGTCACCGTCGACTACGAGCTGCGTGGCTGTCCGATCGATGGCCACCAGCTGATCGAGCTCCTGACCGCCCTGACGACCGGCCGCCGCCCCCAGCTGCCCGACCAGGCTGTGTGCCTCGAATGCAAGCGTCGCGGGATCGCGTGCGTCGTCGTCGCGAAGGGCGAGCCGTGTCTCGGACCGGTCACCCAGACCGGCTGCGGCGCCATCTGCCCCGGGATGGGGCGCGGCTGCTACGGCTGCTTCGGTCCGCGCGAGGGCGCGAACGTCGACGGCCTCGCGGGCTGGTACGCGGACGGGCCTGCGCTCGGCGGGTTGGCACCCGCGGACGTGGGGCGGCTGTTCGCGGGCTTCACCGGTGCGAGCCCGGCGTTCCGCGCGGTCACCGAGCGCCTGGACGGACGACCCCAGCAGCCGCTGCGGCCCGCCACGGCGCACCGCCCGGAGCTTCGGCCCGAGGGCGTCCCCGTGTGGGGAAAGGAGGCCGTCGATGGGCCACGGCACTGACCTGCGGTTCCAGGTCCAGAACCTCACCCGCGTGGAGGGCGAGGGCTCGCTGCACCTGACGGTCACCGACGGCGCGGTCTCCGAGGCGCACCTCCAGATCTTCGAGGCGCCGCGGTACTTCGAGGCGCTCGTGGCGGGGCGCACGCCGGACGAGGTGCTGGACATCGTGTCCCGCATCTGCGGCATCTGCCCCGTCGCGTACCAGATGAGCGCTGTGCACGCGTTCGAGGATCTCTTCGGGGTGGAGGTCGAGCCGTCGACCCGCGCCCTGCGGCGGCTCCTGTACTGCGCGGAGTGGATCGAGAGCCACGCGCTCCATATCTATCTGCTGCACGCGCCGGACTTCCTCGGCTACCCGAGCGCCGTCGAGCTCGCGACGGACCACCGCCAGCTCGTGGCGGACGGGCTGCGGCTCAAGCAGGTCGGCAACGAGCTGCTCAAGCTCCTTGGCGGCAGGGCGATCCACCCCGTCAGCGTCCGCGTCGGCGGCTGGTCGCGTGCGCCGCGCCGCGGAGACTTGCACGAGATGCGGCCGGCGCTGGAGGAAGCACTCCGGCTGGCCCGCGCCACGGTGGACGTCGCGCTCTCCCTGACGTCACCGGTCTTCGAGCGCGAGCCGCGGCTCGTGGCCCTCCACAACCCGCACGAATATCCGATGAACGACGGACGCATCGTGTCCAACGATGGCCTCAACCTTGCTCCGGGAGCCTGGGGCGAGGCGTTCCACGAGGTCCAGGTGCCGTGGTCGAATGCGCTCCAGGCGCGCGGCGCGGACGAGCTGCCGTACCTCCTCGGGCCGGCTGCGCGGATCGTGCTCGATCACGAGCAGCTGCACCCGCTGGCGCGCGAAGCGCTCGACGCGAGCGGCGCGCTGGAATCGATCCGACGGAACCCGTATCGGAGCATCGTCGCCCGCGCGATCGAGCTCGTGCACGCCACGGCGGACGCGCTCGACATCGTCGATGCCTACGTGCCGCCCGAGCAGCCGAAGGTGGCATGGACGCCCCGGCCGGGAACGGCTGCGTGGGCGACCGAGGCGCCGCGCGGCCTGCTCTTCCACCGCTACGAGGTCGGCGAGGACGGCAAGGTTGCCGCCGCGACGATCATCCCGCCCACCTCCCAGAACCAGGCGGCGATCGAGGCGGACATCGCCGCGTTCGCGCCGCAGGTGCTGGACCTGCCGATGGACGTCGCGACACACCGCCTCGAGCAGCTCATCCGCGCGTATGACCCGTGCATCTCCTGCGCGACGCACTTCCTCGACCTGCGCATCAGCCACGGGGTACCCGAATGAACGCCCCGGCCCCGACGATTCGGCTGCTGGTCTGCGGAACCGCCGACCGAGGCGACGACGGCGCGGCGCTGCATGTCGTTGCGAGCCTGCTGCCCCGCCTCGCACCCGAGCTGCGCCAGCGCCTGGAGGTCCGGCGATGCCCGCAGCTCGATGCGGTCGACCTGATCGATGTCGCGCCGGGCGAGGGCTGCGTGGTCCTGGACACGGTCGTCGGCATCGAGCCGGGGACCGTGGTCGAGATCCCGCTCGACGAGCTCGTCACCCGGACCGGGATCGCGCCGCGGTCGTCGCACGCGCTCCCGATCGACCAGGTGCTCGGAATCACGATGGCCGTGCGTGGCAGCGTCCCCGAGGGGACGTTCGTCGGCATCGGCGGCAAATGGTTCGGCTTCGGGCAGGTCCAGTCCCGGGCCCTTCGCCAGGGCATGCCCGCGTTCGAGCGGGCGGTCGAGGCGGCAATCCTGGGCCTTGTCCATGAGGTGGCACGATGACCGAGCCGAGATTCCCCGGCATCCCCGCGATCGTCGACGGCTCCGAGGCCGTCGGGCACGTCGAGACGCGACTCAGCGAGATCGCCTGCGTCTACCCGATCACGCCGTCGACGACGATGGCGGCGATCTACCAGGCCGCCGTCGCCGACGGCCGGACGGACCTGTGGGGGACCCCGCTGCGGTTCATCGAGCCGGAATCGGAGCACTCGTCGGCGTCCGCGGCCGAGGGCGCGGCACTTGCCGGAGCGCGGGCCACGAACTTCACCGCGGGCCAGGGCCTCGTGCTCATGAAGGAGGTCCTGTACGTCATCGCCGGCAAGCGCCTGCCGGTCGTGTTCCACGTCGGTGCTCGGGCGCTGACGAGCCAGGGCCTCAACATCCATGCCGGCCACGACGACGTGATGGCCATCGCGGACTGTGGCTGGGGCGTGCTCTTCGCGCGGAACGCGCAGGAGGTCGCGGACCTTGCGCCGATCGCCCGCCGCGTCGCGGAGGCGACCTCGACGCCGTTCATCGTGGCCCAGGACGGGTTCCTCACGACGCACACGCTCGAGAACGTCCGGCTCCCGGAGGACGAGCTCCTGCGCGAGTTCGTGGGCGACCCGCGCGACCACATTCGCGACCTGTTCGACCCCGCCGAGGCGCTCATGACGGGCGTCGTGCAGAACCAGGACAGCTACATGAAGGGCCGGATCGGCCAGCGTGCGTACACGGATCGCATCCCGGACGAGCTGGCCTCCGCCATGCGCGCCTGGACCGAGCTGACGGGGCGGCCGGTGGACCCGGTTGCGTCGTACCGGACCGAGGGCGCGAGCGAGATTCTCGTGGCGATGGGCACGATCGCGGACACCGCGATCGCGGTCGTCGATCACCTGCGCTCGCAGGGCCGGCCGGTGGGCTGCGTCGCGATCACGGCATTCCGCCCGTTCCCCGCGGCGGCCGTTGCCGCGGCGCTGCGACAGGCGCGGGCCGTCGGCGTCGTTGAACGCACTGACGAGCCGCTGTCCGCCACGAACCCGCTGACGCGCGAGATCCGCTCGGCGCTCTACGACGCCGCCGCGGAGGGCGAGATGGTTCCGCGCGTCCGATCCTTCGCCGCCGGCCTCGGCTCGCGTGACGTCGGCGCGGGCGACCTCGTTGCCGTGTTCGATGCCCTCGCGCTGCGCGACGACGGCGGCGACCGCGTGCGGGTGCTCGGCATCCGGCACCCCCTGGCATTGCCGGCGACGCCGATCGACCTTCGGCCTGCCGGCGCGTACTCGCTGCGCGGCCATTCGATCGGCGGGTTCGGGAGCGTCACGACGAACAAGCTCGTGGCCACGCTCACCGGCGAGCTGTTCGGGAAGTTCGTGCAGGCGTATCCCCGGTACGGGTCCGAGAAGAAGGGCCTGCCGACGACCTACTACCTCACCATCGCAGACGCGCCGATCCGGCTGCACGCGGAGCTCGACCAGGTCGACTTCGTGCCCCTCCACGACGTCTCGGCATTCGAGCTCGGCGATCCGCTGGCGGGGCTCGCTGACGGCGGCGACGTCTTCATCCAGTCCTCGCTGCCGACCGCGGACGCCATCTGGGCGTCGATCCCGGCACACGCCCGGGCCGAGCTGCTCGCCCGCCACATCCGCGTGACGGCGCTCGACACCGCGGGTCTGGCCAAACGCCACGCGCCGCGTCCCGAGCTCCAGATCCGGATGCAGGGCGTCGCGCTCGTGGGCGTGTTCCTGCGCGTTGCGCCCTTTGCCGAGCGGGCCGGGCTCGACCGCGAGCGGCTGCTCGACGCGGTCGGCGGACAGCTCGGCCGATTCTTCGGGAAGCGCGGCAGCTCGGTCGTCGCCGCGAACCTCGAGGTCATCGCCGAGGCATGGGACGGGCTCATCGACGTCACGGCCGCGATCCGCGGCGGTGGCGGCCACCTCGACCTTCGTGCGCCTTCCCCCACGACCACCCTCGAAGCCACCGGAGTGCCGGCATGAACGCCATGGATCGACGCGACAGCCATGCGGTGGTCGCTGACTACATGCATCCCCACCCCATCGTGGTCCGCGCGGAGGCGTCGCTCGCCGACGCGATCGAGCTCATGGACCACCACCACGTCCACGGCCTGCCGGTGGTCGATCCCGCGGGCGCGCTTGTCGGCGTCCTGTCGCAGACGGACCTCAACCGGGCACGCAGCACGGAGTACCTGTGGGCGAGCTGGCCCGGTCTCTCGGTGCGCCACCTGATGACGAGCCCCGCCGTGACCATCCACCGCTCGACGCCGCTCATCGTCGCCGCCCGGAAGATGGAGCAGCACCAGATCCACCGGCTCGTCGTCGTCGAGGACGGCGACGACTCGAGCCCGGTCGGCGTCCTGTCGATGACCGACCTCATCCATGCCCTGGCCCTCGAGACCGGGCCAGCGGAGACCGCGTGATGACCGACCTGTTGACCGATCTCCTGGCCAAGGCGCCGGGGGAGCTCAAGGAGGCGCACGACGTGCGCCTGACCACCGCGGCGCCGCCGCTGCTCGACATGGACGCATATGTCGAAGAGTTCGGCCGATCCGTCGTGCCCGCGTACCGGCGGGGGATCGCGGATCGCGAGCTGCCTGCCGATGCGGGCCTGGCCCGCAGCGTGATCCCGCCGGCGACGGCGGCGACCCGCGACTTCAGCCATCTCGCGCCGCGGATCCCGGAGCTGCTCGCGGAGAAGTGCGTGGGCTGCATGGCCTGCGTGAGCGCGTGCCCGGACACGGCCATCCTCGGCGTGGTGACGCCCGCGCCGGAGCTGGATTCGCGCATCGACGCCTTCGCGGCGACTGCGACCGCACCCGCTGCCGCCGCTGCCTCCGCGCGGGCCCACTTCGCCGACACCCAGAAGTACGGCGAGGTCCCTGCTCGTCACGGGCTCGACCGCGGCGCCTTCGGCATCTTCGTCGACCCGGCGCATTGCAAGGGCTGCGGCGAATGCGTCGAGGTCTGCTCGGCGCTCGGACACGACGCGCTGTTCATGCTCGACAAGGTCGCCGACGAGGGCCGCGAGCACGTCCACGAATCGACGCTCGAGCGCTATCGCCGCGACATCGCCTTCTTCCGGTCGCTTCCCCCGACGCCGCCCGAGTACCGCAACGAGAAGGCCCTGGCCGACCTGATGCTCGGCGAGCAGGCGCTCGGCTACGTCGGCGGCGCGGGGTCGTGCGCCGGCTGTGGCGAGGCAACCGCGGTGCGGATGATGGTCGCGGCCACGCGCCAGGTCCACGGCGCGGAATCGATGGGCATCGTCGCCGCCACCGGCTGCAACACGGTCTTCGGCTCGACGTACCCGTTCAACCCGTACCGCGTCCCGTGGACGAACTCGCTCTTCGAGAACGCGCCGGCGGTGGCGCTCGGCGTGCGCGCGCGGTGGGACGCGCAGGGCCATCCCGATCGACGGCTGTGGGTCCTCGGCGGCGACGGCGCGATGTACGACATCGGGTTCCAGGCGCTGTCGCGGATGGTCGCGTCGGGCGCGGACATCAAGGTCCTCGTGCTCGACACGCAGGTCTACTCGAACACGGGTGGCCAGGCATCGACCGCCACATTCGGTGGCCAGGTGACGAAGCTGTCGGCGTTCGGCAAGCAGCTCCACGGCCGGCCCGAGCGGCGCAAGGAGCTGGCCCAGATCCTGATGGCCCACGGCGAGGTCTTCGTCGCCCAGACGACGCCGGCGCACCTGAATCACTTCTACCGCTCGATCCTCGATGCGAACGAGTACCCCGGTCCGGCCGTCGTCATCGCGTACGCGGCGTGCATGCCGGAGCACGGCATCGCCGACGACGCGGCCACGCGCCAGGCGAAGCTCGCGGTCGAATCGCGAGCGTTCCCGCTCCTCACGTACGACCCGCGGCGGGGCGCCTCGATCGCGGAGCGGCTGTCCCTCCAGGGCAACCCGGCGCTCAAGGCGGACTGGGCCACCATGCCGGACGGCGCGACGCTGGACTTCCTCTCGTTCGCCCGATCGGAGGGTCGGTTTGCCGCGCACTTCGCGGCGGACGGCGCGCCGACGTCGGAGATCGAGGCGACGCGTGACGATCGGCTGTCGAACTGGCGCTCCCTCCAGGAGCTTGCTGGGATCCGCTAGCCGATGGCCTCCACGACCGCTTCCGGGATCGGCGCCGCGTCGGGCGCGCCGCATTCCATTGCGGGGCTGGGGCGCACCCTTGTCGGCGACGTCCTCGCGACCGGCCGAACCGTCGCGCAGGCCGCCCTCGCGGGCCTCGACGGCGTCGTGATCGGGCTGGTCGTCGCCTTCGTCGTCGCGGCTGCCCTCAGTGGCCCCGCGAAGTACCTCCCGCTCCCGTGGCCCCTCGAGGTGGTCGCCATCGGGGCCCTGGCCGCGGCGGTCGCGGGGTTCGGTGCGCTGGCGGGCCAAGCCCTGCGTCGCGCGGTGCTGCTCCTGGGCGCCCTTGCCGATCGAGCGCTCTCGCTGGCCGTGCCCCCATGGCAGCGGTCGCGGCGAGCGCGCCGACTGGCCTCCCTGGCAGGCTCCGCGGTCCGATCGCTGCCTGCCGGGCCGCTTGGCGGGCTGGCCGTCCTGCTGTTCCTGGCCTCGAATCCGAACACGATCGGGCCGCTCGGACTGCTGCT
>DATAIB010000298.1:0-6375 GCA_036262855.1 Candidatus Limnocylindrales bacterium | reverse complement strand
CCCGCGCCGGTGCAGTCGCGACTGCCGATCATGATCGGGGGGTCGGGCGAGAAGAAGACGCTGCGGTCGGTCGCCCGGCACGCGGACATGTGGAACGCGATGGGCACGCCCGCGTTCCTGCAGCGCAAGATCGAGATCCTGCAGCGCCATTGCGACGAGGTCGGCCGCGACATCGCGGACATCGAGTTCACGGGCGGCTGCAAGCCGGTCATCCGGAACACGGTCGAGGAGGCGCGACGCGTCTGGGAAGCCCAGATGGCGACCAACCGCACGCCGATGTCCGACGTCCTGGACGACGACACGTTCTGGGTCGGCACGCCGGAGCTGGTCGCAGAGAAGATGGCCGAGGTCACGGCCCTCGGCTTCCACACCTTCCTCGCGGAGCTGGCGGCGCCCTACGACCACGAGACGATGGAGCGCTGGATCGGCGAGGTGGTCCCGATGCTGGACGGTCGCCCGGGCTGAGTCCGTGCCGTCCGAGAGTCTTGACAGTCGGACTGGCGACTGTATAGTTATGGCGTGCCACCTGACGCTCCCTACACGATCGGCGACCTCGCGGGCCTGACCGGCCTGAGCGTCCGAACGATCCGCTACTACCTCGCCCAGGGCCTCATCCCCGCGTCCGGAGAATCGGGTCCGGGCGCGCACTACGGTGCGGGCCACCTCGCTCGCCTCCGCCTCGTGCGTCGGCTCCAGCAACAGCACCTGCCGCTCGCGGAGATCCGGGCGCGCCTCGCGTCGCTCCGCGATGACGAGGTGACCGCGCTCGCCGACGAGCCCCGGTCCGCGGTCGCGGAGCCGGCGACCTCGGCGCTCGACTACGTCCGATCGGTCCTCGCCGGCTCGAACCGGACACCGGACCCGCCGCAACCGGCGCCCGCCGTCGCCCCACCGGCGGCTCCGCTCGCCGCTGCCATGCCGGCCATGCGCGACGCACCCGTCGTCAACCGACTGCTTCGCCGCATCGACCTGCCGTTCGCCACGCAGGTTCGGACGGTTGCGCCGGAGCCGATCCAACACGCCGCGGTCGAACCGGCCGAGGCGGCCCCCACCTCCATCGAGCGCTCCCAGTGGGAGCGCCTCTCGCTCGGGCCCAATCTCGAGCTCCACGTCCGCCGGCCGTTGAGCCGGCTCGAGCAGAAACGGGTCGAGCGCCTCATCACGATCGCCCGCCAGGTCCTCAAGGAGGAACAGCCATGACCAACCTTCGCGCGCGATCGGATCGGCGCTATGTCCGCTCAGCCCATCGAAGCGAGCGCTTCGTGCTCGTCGAGCTGGAGGCGCCGCCGGCGCCCCGACAGACGCAGCGTGACCCCGTGAATCTCGCCTTCGTGCTGGACCGCTCCGGCTCCATGTCCGGCGACAAGCTGGCCCTCGCGAAGCAGGCCATCGAGACCGCAGTCGATCGGCTGCTGCCGTCGGATCGGTTCGCGATCGTGTGCTACGACGACCGCATCGACGTCGTCGTCGAGTCGACGGCTGCATCTCGCGAGGCCAAGACGAACGCGATCGACCGCCTGCGTGCGATCGATGCGCGCGGCTCGACCGACCTCGGCGGCGGCTGGCTTCGTGGCGCCGAGCAGGTGGCGCTGTCGATGGCATCGAGCGGCGTGCGCCGCACGCTCGTCCTGACGGACGGCCTGGCGAACGTCGGCATCGTGGATCCGCAGGAGCTCGCTCGGCATGCGCGGGAGCTGCGCAGCCGTGGCGTGACGACGACCACCTTCGGCGTCGGGGCGGACTTCGACGAGGCGCTCCTGCAGTCGATGGCGGACGCCGGTGGCGGCCACTTCTACTTCATCGAGAACGCGGCGCAGATCCAGGACCACATCGCGACCGAGGTGGGAGAGCTGCTGCAGGTGGTCGCCCGCGACGTGGCCCTCGAGATCACGGCGCCGGACTCGGTCGTCGTCACGACGCTGTCGCCGTACCAGCTCGAGCAGCGCGGCAGCCGGCTGCGCGTGCTCATCGGCGACCTGGTCGCCGAGCAGCGCCTGGAGGTCGCGCTGCGCGTGAAGTTCGGCTACGGCCCGATCGGCCAGGACGTCGGGCTGCTCGTCGGCGTGTCGGACCGTGAGGGTGTGCTCGGCACCGCAGCCGCCGCCACCGCAGCCTCAGGCACTGGCGCGGCCCAGCCGGTGAGCGTCCGCTGGGAGTTCGCGGACGACCGGACGAACGACGCGCAGCCGCGTGATCGGCTCGTGGATCGAGCCGTCGCGAAGCTGTTCGCGGCGCGAGCCCGACAGCACGCCGTGCAGCTGAACCGGCACGGCAACCTGCAGGGCGCAGCGGGGGGCGTTCGCGCCGTCGCGGAGCGGATCGCTGCCTACGCGGGCAGCGACCCCGTGCTGCAGGGTCTCGTGGCGGAGCTCAGGGCGGAGGACGCCCGATGGAGCGCGCCGATGCCGGAGATGACCCGGAAGGCCCTCCACGCGAGCGCGAGCTACGCGCTCCGGAGCCGCGCCCCGAGCGGCGGTGCCAACCGCGCCTGACGACGCGTGGCGCTCATGGCGCCCGGGCCGGGGCGCGGCTACCAGCGAATGGTGACCGCCGACCCAGTTCGCAGGTACACGTCGTGGTACAGGTCCAGCAGCTTCTCGTTGGACTGGCCCTGGTAGCACTGGCACCAGTCGATGAGCTTCACCCGGAGGCCGTCGACGGTGACCACCATCCCGCGCCAGCCCGAGCCGATCGCGGCGCGCAGGCGCGGGCCGGCGGCCGCATAGGCATCGAAGCCCGACGTATCAGGGTGGTTCGAGGTGCACGCCGAGACGCCGGCGTCGCAGTACCAGGACGCCCGGCCGGAGATCGAGTGGCTCGACGACTTCGAGGAGGTCGCCGCAGTCGCGGTCGGCTGCGGCCGCACGACGACGATCGGCGACGACGCGGGCAGCGTCGGGCGCGCTCGGTCGGTCGGCGGCGTCACGCGCAGCCACGGATCGGCGATGGTCGGCGTGCGGTGGGCCTGCATGGGCCCGCCGCCTGCGCGGTCGGCCCGGTCGATCGGCCGCGCGATGTTCAGCGTCACCGGCACGAACGCGGAATCCGTGATGGGAGCATCCGATGAGGGCTGGAGCCCTGCCACGGCGCCGGCGCCGAGGCTCAGTGCCCCGGCAAGAAGGAATGGAAGGAGTGCGCGACGGTGCGACCGCTGCGTTCGCAAGGTTCGCATGCCGCGTCAGGCTCGGGTGGATTTGACATCCGGCCATGCTCGCCGCGCAGGGGTTGCGAGCGGCCCGCCCGGGAGGTACGTCGGGTTGCAGGCGCCGAACGGGAGCATGTCGGAATCGCGGGTTCATCAACATTTCCGATTTGCAACATCACAAACACGCGACAGCCAGCGATCCATCGCGTACTGTGAGCGTCCACGGGATCAGCCGAACCAGGGACCGAGCCATGATCCTCCGAGTGCTCCGCGCGCGCGTCATCGATGGCGAGTCGCCGCGCCTGCTCCGCTTCATCCGGGACGAGGCCGTTGCGAACGCGCTTGCGATCCCGGGCCTCCTGTCGCTCCAGCCCGCGGTTCGCGAGACCGCCAACGGCTCGGAGCTGGTGATCGTCTCGACCTGGGCGGGATTCGAGGACTTGACCGCCGCGGGCGCGGATATCGACAGCCCGCTCTCCATGCCGGGCGCCGGGGACATGCTCGAGGACGCTCGCGCAGATCACTACGAGCTCGTGCTGGGCGAGGCACGGGCGATGCCACTGCGCCACGCAAAGCTCCGGTTGATCCGCATCCCGATCAAGCCCAACGCCGAGTCCGCCTACTACGCGGCCGTTCGCACGTGGGCGGACCGGCTGATGGACCGGTCCGGCCTGATCGCATTCACCCTCGGCCGACGGATCGTCGGGCGCCAGGACGCGATCGTCGCGGCCATGCTGTGGCAGGACGAGGCGGCGCTCCGGGACGCTGCCGGCGCGGACCTCGAGCGCCCGATGGGCGGCCCCGAGCTGTCGCAGTTCTGGGCCGCCGATCCATTGATCGAGCATTTCGACGCGCTCACTGCCGTGGATCCGCGACCGGACGCGCCCGCGCTGTTCCTGACGGACGACCGGCGCCGGTACGTGCACGCCACGCCCGCCGCCGCCGAGCTCAGCGGCCGCCCGCTGGCGCGACTGCTCACGATGCGTGTCGAGGACATCACGCCCGACTCGGATCGGGCAGCAGTCGCCGAGGCGTTCGATCAGTTCGTCCAGCACGGCCGCGCGGAAGGTCCGTACGTGCTTTCCCGTCCGGATGGATCGCAGGTCCAGGTCCGGTTCGCGGCAAAGGCGAACTCCCCGTGGCCGGGCTCCCACGCCTCGCTGCTCGTGCCGGAGAACGACGGCCACGACCTCGATGTCGACCGCGCGCTCATCGAGGCCGGATTCGTGGCGCGATACGCGTCCGTGGACGCCGCTGCGGGCTGAGGCCGGCCGCGGGCCCGCCCGCGCATAATCCCGGGGATGGTTGCCGAAGCCGGACCCGTGCGTCTCCTCGATGGCGAGGCGCTCGATCCGCTCGTCCAGCCCCAGTGCTCGCTGTCCGTGCAGCTCCGTCGCGCCACGGGGTCCATCGTCGGGCGGAGCACGGAGCTCCAGGCGATCGAACAGGGGATCCGGGAGGCCAAGACCCGCCTTGCCGCGGTGACCCTCGAAGGCGAGCCAGGTATCGGCAAGACACGCCTGCTCGTCGCGGCTGCGGAGATGGCCGAGGCGGCCGGCTTCACCGCGGTCGCGATCACCGCGGACGAGGAGATCCGCGGGCCGTTCCTCGTGGCGCGGTCCGTCTTCGGGAACGGCGCGCTGCGCGAGCTCGCGGTCGGCACCCGCGCGGAGGTTCCCGTCCGACGCGTCGGCGGGGCATTGGCGGGCCGCGACGAGCCAGGGTTCGAGCATCTTTCGTCCGACGCCAAGCTCCTCCGCACGTTCGACCTCGCGGGCATCGCGATCCAGGAGCTCGCCGGCATCAAGCCGATCGCGCTGCTCCTCGACGACGTCCAGTGGACCGACGACGACACCCTGCGCATGCTCCGGTACGTCGTCCGCAGCGTCGCCGACCGGCCCGTCTTCCTGTTCCTGACGTTCCGGACCGCGGAGCTGGCGAAGAACCTCGAGGCGACCAACTTCCTGGCCGACATGGAGCGCATGGGCCTGGTCCGGCGCCTTCGCGTCTCGCGGTTCGGCGCGACGGAGACGGGGCTCCTGCTCCAGCAGGTGCTCGGGGCGCCGGTCGAGGGCCAGTCGGTCGCGGCGATGCACACCCAGTCCGAGGGCGTGCCGTTCATCGTGGAGGAGCTGGCGCAGGCGCACCGCGATGCCGGGACGCTCCAGCAGGTCGGCGGCGAGTGGCGGCTGGGCCGGAATGCCGCTCGGCTTGTTCCATCCGCCGTCCGAACGCTCATCTCGCGCCGCGCGGCGCGGCTGCCGGCCGACGCGCTGGCACTGCTCGGTGACGCGGGCGTCCTCGGGCGCAGCTTCAGCGTCCGCGACCTGGTGGCCATCGGATCCGGCTCGGGCGAGGCGCGCACGGGCGACAGCATCGCGACGGCACTCGCGCCGGCGGTCGAGTCGGGCCTGCTCCTGCCGCACCCGCAGGGCGATGCCGCGGACTACACGTTCACCCATGAGCAGGTCCGGGACTTCGCCGTGTCCCAGCTCTCGAACGCACGGCGCCGCGAGGTGCACGGCCGGGTCGTCGACCTGCTGCTCGAGGCCGGCGAGCCGCCGGCCGAGGGCCTGCCGATGCTCGCCCAGCACGCGCTTGCCGCGGGTGACAACGCACGCGCGGCGCGGTTCTCGATCGAGGCTGCGGCTGCCGCGCTGCGGTCGAACGCGCCCGAGGAGGCGCTGCGGCTCGTGGACGCGGCGTTGCCCGTCGTGTCGTCGCCGACCGAGCGACGTGGGTTGCTGTCGACGCGCGACGATGCATACGCCGCGCTGCGACGGACCTCGGATCGGATCGACGGGCTGGCGGAGCTCGGCGCGCTTGCCGAAGCACTGCGCGACCCCGCGCTCGAGCTCGACGTGCAGGTTCGGCGCGCCGCCGCGTTCCGGGCCGGGCACGACGAGGAGGCGGCGGCCGAGCTGGCGCGGCGCGTGATCGCACGAGCATCCGTCCTCGGTGATCGGGCCACGGAGCTGCGGGCGGTGCTGGAGCTGGGTCAGGCGCTCACGAAGACGCCGATCGGCGAGGGCTTCGGCGTGTCCGACATCGAGGTGGACATCGATGCGGCGGAGGCCGCCTTCGAAAGCGCCATCGAGCTCGCCCGCGAGGTCGGGGACGAGCGCGTCCTCGCCGCCGCGGAGCGCGAGGCGGGGGCCATGTCCCTGTCCAGGGTGCGCGGGTGGTTCGTCGCGCAGGTGCGAGCCGGGTCGGCGCAGGCCGTCGCGACG
>DATAIB010000297.1:0-5392 GCA_036262855.1 Candidatus Limnocylindrales bacterium | reverse complement strand
TCTCGCGGCCCCGCGTCCCGATCATGATGGGTGGCGGCGGCGAGCTGAAGACGCTGCGCCTGGTGGCCCAGTACGCCGACGCGGCCAACGTGTTCGGTGGCCCCGAGCGGATCCACCACAAATGGCAGGTTCTCAAGGAGCACTGCGAGCGGATCGGCCGCCCGTACGAGGAGATCGAGCGGTCCACGCTCCAGGGATCGTTCCGAATCTCGCGCGACGGCTCCGCCGGCGCGATCACGCCGGACAACCTCGTCAACCACTACGGCGAGCTGGCCGATGCGGGCGCGCAGCACGTGCTGTTCTCGCTGCGCGACGCCGAGAACACGGAGCAGCTGGAGCTGCTCGGTTCCGACGTGTTCCCGCAGCTGCGGGCGCTTTGATGCCACCGGTGTCGATACCCCCTGGGGGTATGGTCGTCGTGGTAGACTTGCGTCAATGAGCAAACAGCAGCTGGACACGCCAGCTCCCACCACGCCTGCCGACGGCGAATCCGCCACCAACGGCGCGAAGCCCGCCACCAATGGCACGTCACCCGCAGCGGCATCGCCGCTCCCGTTCGGCGGCCTCAGCATCGACTTCTCCACGGACACGTCCGTCGCCGCGCCGGCCGCACCCGCTCCCCTGCCCGGCCTCCAGATCAACTTCGGCGACCCGGACGCGGCGTCGGTGCCGGTGGCCGGCGGGCCCAGCTTCGGCGGCGGCTCCGCAGGGCGGACGGACGCCAAGGTCATCATCGTCGGCTCCGGCCCAGCGGGCCTGACCGCGGCGATCTATGCCGCACGCGCCAACCTCGAGCCGATCGTCCTCGCCGGCTCCACGCCGGGCGGGCAGCTCATGCTCACGAGCGACGTCGAGAACTTCCCGGGCTTCCCCGACGGCATCCAGGGCCCGGACCTGATGAACCTCTTCCGCCAGCAGGCGGAACGCTTCGGGACCCAGATCGTCGACGTCGACATCGACAAGGTCGATCTCGCCCATCGCCCGTTCCGGATCTGGGCGCGCGGCATCGAATACCGCGCCCAATCGGTCATCGTGGCGACCGGCGCATCGGCGATGTGGCTCGGCCTCGACAGCGAAACCCGTCTCCGCGGCCGCGGCGTGAGCGCCTGCGCGACGTGTGACGGTTTCTTCTTCCGCGACAAGGAGATCGCCGTCGTCGGTGGCGGCGACACCGCGTTCGAGGAAGCCACGTACCTGACGCGCTTCGCGTCGAAGGTCCACCTGCTCCACCGGCGCGACGAGTTCCGCGCGAGCCGGATCATGGTCGAGCGGGCGCGCGAGAACCCGAAGATCGAGATCCACACGAACACCGGCGTCGAGGAGGTGCTCGGCGACGAGAAGGTCAACGGCCTGCGCCTCGTCGACACCGCGACCGGCGACGAGCGCGTGATGCCGACGGACGGCCTGTTCATCGCCATCGGCCATCGCCCCAACACGGAGGCGTTCCGCGAGTGGCTCGAGGTCGACTCGAAGGGCTACCTCGTGGTCAAGGACCACACCAACTCCGCGATCGAAGGCGTGTTCATCGCCGGCGACGTCCACGACCATCGATACCGCCAGGCGATCACCGCCGCGGGTGACGGCTGCATGGCCGCCATCGACGCCGAGCGCTGGCTCGAGTCGCAGGGCATCACCGAAGCGAACACGCTGACCGCGTGGTAGCGGCGGGCACCCGGCCCGTGCGCCGCCGCCCGGTCACGAGCTGCCGCTGATGGCCTTCGGGGTTCGAGGCGGCGGCGGCACGCGCCGGGCATCCGCCGCGTACACGGGTGGCTCCAGCTCCGGCCGGCTCGGGGGCCGTGGCAGCGCGGACTTCACGCCGGTGCCCAAGGAGCGCCGCGGCGCGACGCTGCGGCGGATCACGGCGTTCTTCCGGCCGTACCGCGGCAAGGTCATGGTCGTCCTCGCGGCGATCCTGCTGACGAGCTTCATCGGGCTGATCAACCCGATCCTGCTCAAGCTCCTCATCGATATCGCGATCCCCCAGCGCGACTGGGGCCTGCTCAACCTGTTCGTCGGGTTGATGATCGTGCTGCCGATCGCGAGCGGGCTCATCGGCGTCGGCCAGAGCTACCTCAACAACATGATCGGCCAGAACGTCATGCACGACCTGCGCACGGCGCTCTACGCCCACCTCCAGCAGATGCCGCTGCGGTTCTTCACGGATACCAAGACCGGCGAGATCCAGAGCCGCCTCGCGAACGACGTCGGCGGCGTGCAGTCGGTCGTGACCGACACCGCGGCGTCGCTCACGTCGAACGTGGCCATCGCGCTGTCGACGGTCGTGGCGATGCTCATCATCGACTGGCGCCTGACGCTCCTCAGCCTCGGCATGCTGCCGTTCTTCATGTACCTCACCTTCCGCGTCGGCAAGGTCAACCGCGAGGTGCGCGGCGAGACGCAGAAGGCGCTCGCGGACATGTCCGCGGCCACCGAGGAGACCCTGTCGGTCTCCGGGATGCTGCTCTCGAAGACGTTCGGGCAGCAGCAGACCGCGATCGATCGCTTCAGTCAGCTCAACCGCAAGCTCGCGAACCTGCAGATCCGCCAGGCCATGGTCGGCCGCTGGTTCTTCATGATCATCGGCACGATCTTCTCGATCACGCCCGCGTTCGTGTACTGGCTCGCTGGCTACCTCGCGGTGAACAACGACCCCTCGGCCCCGACGATCGGCGACATCGTCGCGTTCACCACGCTCCAGTCGCGCCTCTTCTTCCCGCTCGGACAGCTGCTCAACGTGCAAGTCGAGATCCAGGGTGCGCTGGCGCTGTTCGACCGCATCTTCGAGTACCTCGGGCTCGATCCGGAGATCGTCGACGCGCCCGACGCGATCGACCTCACCGCGCAGCCCGTGTCCGGCCGCATCCGGTTCCGCGACGTGTCGTTCACGTACCCCACGCCGCCGCCGGTGCCGGTCGCCGACGCGGCGGACGACGCGGAGCTCGTCGCGGCCGCCGCTGCCCAGGGAGAGGTGGCTCCCGAGGACGATCTGCTCCCGCGCATTCCGCAGGTCGAAGCGCCGGCACCGTTCGGCCTGCGCGATATCGACTTCGAAGCCCAGCCGGGCCAGCTCGTCGCGCTCGTCGGGCCGTCCGGATCCGGGAAGACGACGACCACGTATCTCGTGCCGCGCCTGTACGACGCCGAATCCGGTTCCGTGGAGATCGATGGCATCGACGTCCGCAAGCTGAGCCTCGTCTCCCTGGGCCGCGTGATCGGGTTCGTGACGCAAGAGACGTACCTGTTCCACGACACGGTTCGTGCGAACCTGCTGTACGCAAAGCCTGAGGCGACGCAGGCGGAGGTCGAGGTGGCGGCGCGTGCCGCCGCGATCCACGACCGGATCATGGAGCTGCCGCAGGGCTACGACACCATCGTCGGCGAGCGGGGCTACAAGCTGTCGGGCGGCGAGAAGCAGCGCATCGCCATCGCGCGGGTGCTCCTCAAGGATCCGCGGATCCTGATCCTCGACGAGGCGACGTCCGCGCTCGATACGGTGAGCGAGCGGCTCATCCAGCGGGCGCTCGAGCAGCTCGAGCGCGGCCGGACCACGATCGCGATCGCCCACCGGCTGTCGACCATCCTCCGCGCCGATCAGATCCTGGTGTACGAGGGCGGCCGCATCGTCGAGCGGGGCACACACGCGTCTTTGCTCGCGACCGGTGGGCTGTACGCACGCCTGTATCGCGAGCAGTTCGAGGTTGGCGCCGAGGGCGGCGCCGCCACTCCCGTTGCAGCAGGTGCCGCATGAGCCGGACGCGAAGCGCATCGATCCTCTACGAGGGCGGCAACCGATTCGTCGCATCGACTGGCTCCGGCCGCTCGATCATCTACGGCAACGAGGTGCCGCGAGGCGAGCTGAGCCCGGTCGAGACGCTGTGCGTGTCGCTCGCCGCGTGCAGCGCGATGGACGTGATCTCGATCGCGTTGAAGAAGCGCCAGCAGGTCGATCGCTACGAGATCCTCGTGAGCGCGAACCAGCGCGACGAGTACCCGCAGATCATCACCTGGGCCGAGGTGATCCACGTCGTCGAAGGGCCGGTTCTCGACGAGGCGGCGATCCGCCGCGCGATCGAGCTTTCCGCGCTCAAGTACTGCCCGGTCAACGCGATGCTCTCGGCCGGTGCGACCGAGGTCCACCACGCCTACCGGATCCGCAACACGGGCGCCGAACCGTTCGAGGCCGATGGCGAGGTCGTCGTGACCGGCCCGTACCGACGGCCTGACATCGTCGCGTAGGATCCCGGCCGGCGGCGCAGCTCCCGCCCGCAGTCCGCCCGCCGTCGGGCGCGCGTCGTCCGCGATCGTCGGGCGCGCGTTCGCATGACCCAATTCGGGCGCTCCAAATCCGTTGCTTGCAGCGATGACCGTCGGCTGCATACGAGCGCCAGCGCGATTCTTCGTATGACGCCGACGGTCATGGCCCTGGGCACATGCCACGAGAGCGGCAAATGGGTCATATGAAGGGCGGCGGCGCACGACCAGGCAGGCGCATGCAGGTTCGCGATCCTCTGCTACAGTACCGCCGGACTCAAGCGCCCTTGACCTGACAACGCAATACACCTTGCATCCCACCCGGAGACCACGCCCGAGATGCTCGCCACCTTCTTCCTGATGCTCCGCGAGGGCCTTGAAGCGGCCCTCATCGTCGGCATCATCGCGGCGTACCTCGTGAAGATCGGCCGGCGCGATGCCCTGCCGAAGGTCATCACCGGCGTCTCGGCCGCGATCGGGCTGTCCATCGCCTTGGGCCTGGTCATCACGTTCACGATCCAGAAGCTGCCACCGGTCATCCAGGACAACCTCGAAGGTGTGGCGGCGCTCCTCGCGGTCGCCGTGCTCACGTGGATGCTGTTCTGGATGCGCCGCCAGGGCCGCGCGATCAAGGGCGAGCTGGAGCACGACATCGACATCGCGCTCTCGAGGGGCAGCACGCGCGCCCTCGTGGCGCTGGCGTTCCTGGCCGTGATCCGCGAGGGCGTCGAGACGGTCCTCTTCCTGATCCCGATCTTCTCGTTCAACGGCACCGGGATCGACGTCGTCGCGGGCGGCCTGCTCGGCCTGGCGATCTCCGCGGCGGCCGGCTACGCCATCTTCGCGATGGGCGTCCGCATCAATCTCCGCCGGTTCTTCACGGTGACCGGCACCGTCCTCATCTTCGTCGCCGCAGGCCTGTGCGCGTTCGCGATCGCCGAGTTCGGAGACGGCGGGCTCATCACGAACGTCGGTTCGGTGTTCGACCTGAACGGCATCCTGCCCGAGAGCGGCGCCATCGGCAGCGTGCTGCACGGCCTGTTCGGCTATCGATCCGCGCCGACGCCCCTCGAGGTGCTCGCCTACGTGGCGTACCTCGTCCCGGTCCTGTTCCTGTTCGTCATCGATCGTCCGCTGC
>DATAIB010000296.1:0-3472 GCA_036262855.1 Candidatus Limnocylindrales bacterium | reverse complement strand
GATGTACGAGGTCGCGGCCGACGCGAGCACCTGCGACGGCAACCCCGGGTCCACGGCAACGGTCGAGATCACGGTCGCCTCGGTCAACGACCCGCCGACCGCCAAGGCAGACAGCTTCTCGGCCCTGAAGAACGAGACGCTGGTCATCAACGCGCCGGGCGTCCTGTCGAACGACAGCGACATCGACGGCGATTCACTGACCGCGGTCAAGGTCAACAACCCGACGCACGGCGTCGTCGTCCTCGCGGCCGACGGCTCGTTCAGCTACACGCCCACCACGAACTTCACGGGCACCGACACGTTCTCGTACAAGGCGTCGGACGGGCAGGCGCAAAGCGCGACCAAGGTCGTGACGATCACGGTCTCGTCGATTCCGCCGATCAACACGCCGACACCGCCTCCGCCCACGCCGCCTCCGAGCCCCACGCCGGAGCCGACGCTCACGCCGGTCGTCACGCCGCCGATCGTCGACGCGACACTCGATCCGGGCGCCTCACCGACCGAGTTCGTGCCCCCGACGCCGCAGCTGTCCGGCGCCGCCACCCCGGACGCCGGAGCGAGCGTCGCGAGCCTCGCGCCGGGTCAGACCGCGCAGCCGGGCAACACCTCCGGTGGGGGAGGCGGGTCGCCGCTCACCGTGCTCCTGGGCCTGACACTGCTCGCCCTGATCGTGGGCGTCGGAGTCGCCATGTACGGACCGCGTTGGATGGAATCGCGCCGGAACCGCGAGGGCTAGCGGCCACAGCGACAGGCGCCGGTCAGTCGGCGGCGTCCTTCTTCTCGGTCTCGGCGAGCTTCTTGCGCGCCTCTTCGCGCTTCCGCATCGGGTCGCTCTTGCGCACCTCGGGTGCCGGATTCGGGTCGCGCGGCGTCCGGCCCCTCGCCTTCGCGGCAGCACGAGCCTCGGCGCGCGCGGCCTGCCGCCCGGAGATCGTGGCCTCGTAGCCGTGGTCCGTCGGCAGGTAGTAGCGTCGCTCGCTGAGCTCGTCCGGCAGGTACTGCTGGTCGACGTCGGCGCCGTCGAAGTCGTGCGGGTATCGATAGCCGACGCCGATCCCGTGGTGCTTCATCCGTCGATCGCCTGCGTTTCGCAGGTGCAGCGGCACGGGCAGCGAGCCGCGAGCCTCCACGTCGCCCGCGGCGGCGAAGTACGCCTGGCCGGACCGGTTCGACTTCGGCGCGGTGGCGATGTAGGTCGTCGCCTGGGCCAGCGCGTACTGCGCCTCGGGCAGCCCGATCCATTCGAGCGCATCGGCCGCCGCGACCGCGACCGAGAGCGCGCGCGGATCCGCGTTGCCCACGTCCTCCGACGCCGAGATGATGAGCCGGCGGGCGATGAACTTCGGGTCCTCGCCCGCGGCGATCATCGAGGCCAGCCAGTACAGCGCTGCGTCCGGGTCGTTGCCGCGCAGGCTCTTGATGAACGCCGAGACGGTGTCGTAGTGGCCGTCGCCCGCTCGATCGTAGGCGAGCACGCGCTGCTGCGCGGCGGCCTCGATGTCCTCGAGGCGGGGCGCCACCCGGCCCGAGGCGTCGCGAACGTCCTGATCCTCCGCGAGCGCGACCGCGCCCTCCAGCACGTTCAGCGCCACGCGCCCATCGCCCCCCGCGAGGGAGATGAGGTGCTCGAACGCCTCGTCAGCGACGGCGACCCCGCCCTCGGGCCCGAGCTCGCCGCCGAGGCCGCGCTCGGCGTCGTCGATGGCCCGTCTGACCACCGTCGAGACCGCGTCATCGGGGAGTGGCTCCAGCCGCCAGACGCGCAGCCGCGACAGGAGGGCGGAGTTCACCTCGAAATACGGGTTCTCGGTGGTCGCGCCGATGAGCGTGACCGTGCCGTCCTCGACGTGGGGGAGCAGCGCGTCCTGCTGCGCCTTGTTGAAGCGGTGGATCTCGTCGATGAAGAGGACCGTCCGCTTCCCGTTGAGCACGAGCAGCTCCTGGGCGGCGGCAAGTGCGGCCCGGACCTCCACGACGCCGGACATGACCGCGGACAGGGTCACGAACTCCGCGCCCACCGCCTGCGCGAGCAGCCGGGCCAGGGACGTCTTGCCCGTCCCGGGCGGTCCCCACAGGAGCAGCGACGCCAGGTGTCCTCGCGCAACCGATCGCCGCAGGGGCCCCTGCTCGCCGATCAGGTGCTCCTGGCCCTCGAACTCCTCGAGGCTCCGCGGCCGCATGCGCGCAGCCAGCGGCTGCCGTTCGGGTGGCGGCTGGAACAGGGCTTCCGGGCGTGCGCCGGTGACGCGACGGCTGGGCACGCGGGCAGTCTAGGTGGACGCCGGCATCCGTCGGTGCCGGCCTCGGTCGGTGCCGCTACCCGGGCGGCGGATCGTCGAGCGCGTTCGGCGTCCAGGAACCGTCGCGGTACACGTACCAGACATCGACCGGTTCGGCGGCGAGCCCGCGCGAGCGCACCACCACGTCGGGGTACGCCTCACGCAGCTGCTGCTCGAGCTCTGCCGGCCCGTCCGCTTCCGCGGCGAGGCGATCGACGAGCACCACGAAGTCTTCGTCGTGGCGGGGATTGATCAATTCAACATGACGCATTACCGGTCCGATGCTCCGCCATCGCCGGGACCCGGATCACGCGATGCACGCGCCGGAGTGCTACGTCGGCGTTCCAACCGTGCTGGAACGCCAGCCGGCGAGCGGTTACGGGGCGGTTCGGATGAGCTTCTTGTTGACGAACTCCTCGGCGCCGAGGAGGCTGAGCTCGCGTGACGTGCCGCTGCGCTTGACGCCGCCGAAGGGGAGCCCAGGCTCGTCGGCGAGCACGCAGTTCACGTACACCATGCCCGCGTCGATGCGGTCCGCAACGCGCGCGGCCTGCTCGGGGTCGTTCGTGTACACGTACGACCCGAGCCCGAACGACGTGTCGTTCGCCAGCCTGACGGCCTCGTCCTCATTCGCCACCTTGTAGACGACCCCCACCGGGCCGAAGAACTCCTCGCGATAGGCGTCCATCGTGGGCGTGACGTTCGTGAGGACGGTCGGCGGATAGAACGCGCCGTCCCGCGCGCCCCCGATGACCTTGGTCGCGCCGGCCGCAACGGCCTTGTCCACCTGCTCCTCGACGCGCTTCGCCGCGTCGAGCGACGACAGCGGGCCGAGCGCGGTCTCCTCGAGCGTCGGGTCGCCGAGCGCCTGGGCGGCCATCGCCGCCGTGAACTTCTCCAGGAAGGCGTCGTAGAGGCTATCGACGACGATGAACCGCTTCGCGGCGTTGCACGACTGGCCGGTGTTGTCGAGGCGCGCGGCGACCGCCGCCTCGGCGACGGCATCGACGTTGTCGGTGCCGAGCACGATGAATGGGTCCGATCCGCCGAGCTCGAGCGCCACCTTCTTGAGGTGCCGCCCGGCGACCTCGGCGACGGCAGCGCCGGCGCGCTCCGAGCCCGTGACGGACACGCCCTGCACGCGCGGGTCCGCGATCATCGTCGCGACCTGCTCCGCCGAGGCATACACATTC